>JAUNQM010000244.1 GCA_030536165.1 Prevotellaceae bacterium
TTAAAATTTTGAAAAAATCGCGAAAAAGCGAAGAATTCTGCATAAAATCGCTATTTTTAAAAAAATTAAAAAATGTGAAAAAATGTGTTGAATTTAAACCTAGGTTTTTTTTGCACCACCTAAGGTTTTAACTATTTTGACACATGAGGTGTGAATCAAGAAACACCTAAGGTGTGTAGGCCTCAAATATGCTTTGATAGCCACTGTGCGATAGTTGCTATAAAATCTATGAAAAACTATAAGGACTATAAAAAAATTCGAAAAAAGCAGGACTTTTTCCGAATTTGTGCTCATAATACGCGCGCACGCTCGCCTGCGCGCACGCTTTTAATAAGGTGTCGAGGCATGTACGATTTACCATTTACAATGTACTATTTGGGGCTCAAATAATCGCTCTACTGCCCTTCGTTGAGGATTCCGCCAGCGGTGGATTTGCTATCGGTGGTGGCTACGCCTTCGTGGAACTGATACTCGGAAACGAGTCGTCCACGCTCATCGTAGTGCTTTGCAGGACCTTCGGCAACGTAGCCTACGTAGTTGTGTGACGGTAAATCGCGTGGAGCAGGATTGATGTTCCACGATGATACGACGCGCTTTTTACCGTTCTCGTAGTATTGAGTCCACACTGCGGTATTGTCCTTCAGACTGCGTTTCCACGTCCAGCGCACCTTTCCGTTCTCATACCAAAGTGTCTCCTTGCCCGTCTTACGACCTTCCTTATAGGTTATCACGTGCTCCTTCTTGCCATTCGGGAAGTAGCTGGTCTCTTTGCCGTCGAGCAGATAACGCCCGTCGGCATAGACCTTTGCGCCCCATTTCACCTTGATTTTTCCGTCGGGATAATACGATGTATATGTGCGGTTCTCGCATCTGTCGCTTACTGCAACCTCGCCAGTAGGCTCCGCCGAATCGCTTTCAACCCATGCCTCGTTGAATTCTATTTCAAGTCCAGGGTAGTTGGTCGTGGTGAGCACGTGAATCATTCCGTTCGCGCCCTGACGGAGTGTGACGTATCCGAGCGAAGGATACTGCACACGATGATGCTGTGGAAGTGTCAACGGCAGCGATTTTATCTTCCAAGTCTTGCCGTTGTCCTTTGAAAGTGCTACTACACAGTCGTTTCCGTTCTTCCATTCAGATGGAGGAGCAATCTTTTTCTTGTGCATGTATGAGTCGGTGACAAGCAGCAGGTAGCCCGAATTGAGGCGTATCATGCAAGGTCGCTGTGCGGTGCCGAGAGGTGGGAATGGCGACGGTGTGGACGTTTCCCACGTCTGTCCGTAGTCGTGAGAGATGTTCTGCGGCGTCCATCCTTCGAGTATCGTGTTCTTTCCACCGATAGAAAGCAGCGTGCCGTTGTGGTCAAGCGGAACGATTGTAGAATGTCGTGCGCCCGTACGTCCTGAAAGCTGCGACCAAGTGATGCCGTTGTCTGCGCTTTTCCAAAGGAAACTTGTGCTGCCTTTTCCGTCACAAACGGTGTAAATATTGCCCTTGTCGTCGCGGAAAGCATTGCTTACAGGCTGCGCTGTGTAGTCTTTTGCAGGGGTGAGAAGCAAAGGAACGTTGAAGTTCCACGTGGCGCCGTTGTCGGTCGTGGTGCAATAACGGAACGGAACCCAGTCGGAAATATCTCTGCCTCCACCGAAGAACCATACCTTTCCGCCGTCGCGCCAGACGAGAGCCGACTGGTCGTTGCCGTTGTATGTGTCGAAGAAAAGCTCAGGCATATCCCATTCCAGCGAGCCGAAACGGCGGCGTGCCTGCACGAAAGTAGTTGATGTGTCAGCCTCTGCCTTGCCCATCGGAGTGGAGAAATACGTGGCAAAAACGTCGCCATTAGGCATCACATCCATACCCGCAGAATGAAGGTGGGTATAAACACCACGGTCGAGCCCGACCATCTCACCCTGCTCCGTCGGAGTGTAAGCCGAAGGAATAGGCAAAGCATAGCGGACATTATAATAAGGTGTAACTTTCATGCCGCACAACGTATCGGCATAATACTCCTTGACAGCAATCTGCGAATACGGAGCGTGAGCACGCGACTGTATGCAAAAATCGACGGTTTCACCGTCATTTTTCGGCGCGGACGTCACTGCTCCTTTGCTGAAATTATACGCTTCAACATTAAGAGTCTGGGCAGAAATTCCGAGGCTCAATGCCACAAAGGAAGTTAGAATTGTTATCTTTTTCATAAGGGTTTAGTTATTAGTTTTGATTTCTATTTGTCTGCAAATGTAAAAAGAATATTTCACATATACAAATTTTGCATGTGAGATTTCACGCAGAGAAACAGAGAACGCAAAAGAAAGCCTACCCCTAACCCCTCCCCGTAGGAGGGGAACTAGGCACTCCCCTGCTGGGGGAGATGGAGGGGGCTTCCTCTGCGCTTCTTTGCGCCTCTGCTAAAATTCTGAGACATCGAAGATGTTGCGTTTTAATGATGGGACAAGAACAAAACAGCGTTTGGGGCTTGAACCAGCATCAAAGCGCAGACCTGATAAGGTCAGAATTTTCTCTGCGTGAGGCAAAATAAACGACATGTGTAAGTTGATTTCAAACATACAAGTTCTTACAATAAAAAACCGCCTGACAAGCGTCAGACGGTGTAAAAAGTTACGGCATTCACATGTCCAATCTTTTTACCAAAACAAAAAACTAAAACCTATTATAACAAAAAGCGAATGTTTTACGGATGCAAAATTATGGGTAATCATGAAAAAATGCAATACTGCGACTAATGTTTCTTTCTATATTTGCTATCGAATTTATAAATAGCAAGCACAAAAAAAGCGGAACAAAACGTTCCGCTCGCGGTTTTCAGGTATAATGTTTTAGTCATTCGGTTGTATTCGATATTTCGATGCTTCGATGTATCGGGCATTACATGCTTATGGCTGTTTGCCGATGTAAGCAAGGATACCACCGTCAACATAAAGCACGTGTCCGTTGACTGCGTCTGATGCATGAGATGCAAGGAACACAGCTGGACCGCCGAGTTCAGATGGGTCGAGCCAACGTCCTGCAGGAGTCTTTGCACAGATGAAAGAGTCGAATGGATGACGGCTGCCGTCTTCCTGACGCTCACGAAGCGGAGCTGTCTGTGGAGTTGCGATGTAACCAGGACCAATACCATTGCACTGGATGTTGTACTCGCCATACTCAGAGCAGATGTTGCGTGTGAGCATCTTGAGTCCACCCTTTGCTGCAGCGTAAGCAGATACAGTCTCGCGACCAAGCTCTGACATCATTGAACAGATGTTGATAATCTTACCTTCCTTGCGTTCCATCATTTCAGGGAGAACGGCTGCAGATACGATGTAAGGAGCAACGAGGTCAACGTCGATGACTGCCTGGAACTCAGAACGCTTCATCTCGTGCATAGGGATGCGCTTGATGATGCCGGCATTGTTTACGAGGATGTCAATCTGACCAACTTCCTTGTGGATAGTCTCGATGAGAGCCTTCACGTCGTCTTCCTTTGTTACGTCGCAAACATAACCCTTGACATTGGTGATGCCTGCTTCTTTATAGTTGTCTAAACCACGCTGCAATGCAGCTTCGTTGATATCATTGAATATGATATTCTTTATACCTGCTGCAACGAAAGCCTTTGCAATGTTGAAGCCGATGCCGTAAGATGCTCCAGTTATCCAAGCATTCTTACCTTCGAGTGAAAATAAATTTGGCATATTGTGTTATTTGTAAGTTGTAAATTGTAAATTGAAAAAAAGGTTGTTGGTTATCGGTTGTGCGGTGTAGCTTTAACCTAAAACCTAAAACCAATAACCTATAACCAAAAAACCTACTTCAAATCACTGAAGAGAGAGAAATCCTTATCT
>JAUNQM010000245.1 GCA_030536165.1 Prevotellaceae bacterium
GAGGGGTAGTCACACCTCAGGTGTGATGGGTGGCAACACCTTAGGTGTGACGCGATCCACACCTAAGGTATGGAGGGCTAAGATATGCCTTGAGCATAGCCACAGTATACAATCTATCGTATCTATAAAAAAACATAGCAACTATAAAAAAAAACTGAAAAACATAGGACTATTTTTCAATTTGTGCTCATATAACGCGCGTGCGCGGGTGCGTGCGCGCGTTATATAATAAGGTGTATTTTAGTAACCAACCGATGCAAAAACGCACCGCTCCGACAGTCGAGAAGCGATGCGTAGGGGGTGTTATTTGCGGTCAGTGGAGGCGAAATGATTATTTCCCGACCTCCTCAACATTGACGTTCTTCGTTGTGATATTCTCCACATACTCTGGATGATAGTTCGACTTGGCAGCACGCACGTTGAGGTTTTCAAACGTGAAATTGCTCAAGTGGTACTGGTCTTCCTTTGGCTCGACGTTGAAGAAGATGTCGCAGTCGAAGTCGATGTTCCTCATCGTGATGTGGTCTGAATAAGACATTGGTATGTCTTTCCTGCCCTTGAGGTCGTAGAACTGTGTCCACGGACGCACAAGAAGGAAGTTTTTTGCGCTTCCCTTGATGTCCTCCACAGTGATGTATTCGTACATCTGAGGGGTGTCAGGGCGCATTTTCAGCCAAAGGAGATTGTTTGCCTTGTGCTGAATTTCGATGCGTCGGAGGATGATGTTCCTGTTATGCACCGACTCGCTGCCGCATGTTAGGCATCCGTGACTGAAGCCGTAAGTGCAATCTTCGATGATGATATTCTCGTTTGCACCGTTGCCTGGATACTTTGTGAAGTCGTCAGCCCACGGACCTTTGCCGCCCTTCAGAGCGATGGCATCGTCGTTGACAGCCATGAAACAGCCTTTCACCAGCATGTTTTTCACCACGTCGATGTCGATGGCATCGGTGCTTGGAGCCTTGACAGGCTGTGCTGGAGAGGTAATGCGCAAGTTAAGCATCTTCACGTTCTCACACATATAGACGTGGGAACTCCAGAAAGGCGAGTTCTGGATTGTGACGTCTTCGATTTGCACATTCTTGCTGTGCGACACGAACACGAGTCGCGGACGCATTTCGTCTTTGTTCGTACACTTAGGATTCCACGAGCGACGCAGCCAGAATGCCTTCCAGTAGCGCAGTCCGTTGCCATCGAGCGTACCTTTGCCTGATATGGTAAACCCGTCGAGACCATCGGCATTGACCACAGCAGGGAAATACTTGCAGCACTCGCCCTCGATGCGACTTTCAAGCACAGGGAAGTCGCTGATGTCGTCGCTGCCCTTGAGCATACCGCCTTCCTCTATATATAGATGTGTACCCTGCTTGAAGAAAATGGCGCCAGTCATGTACGTGCCCTTCGGCACAACAATGACACCTCCGCCATTGGCAGCAGCCTGGTCGATGACGGATTGCAACTCACGTGTATAGATTTTGCCGTCGTCCTTCACGCCATAATCGGTGATGACATACTGCTTGCCAAGCTTCGCGATGTCAACCTTTTCTGTCTGCTTGAACCACTGCGACACTTCAGTGCCGTCAGGCCAAAGGTCGGCCTGAACTTTTCTCACTTTCTTTGCCTGCATAGGCATGGCAAGCATTGCCATACACATGGCAATGATAAATGTGGAAATCCTTGTCATTTGCTATTTAGCGATTAAATATTTATTTAACTTTCGAAAGCTGCGCCTGTAAGACACTACTTATATGATAGCTGTAATAAAGTCCCAAAGGGACGACAAATCATAGGCGAGGGCGCAAGCCCTCGTACTATTATGCATGATATCTGTAAAGCCCAGTATGGGCGGCAGAGCTACTTGTGGCTGAGCTCTGTCGTGCCTACGGCACTATCGATAGCCGTGCTCCAATGAGATAGGGCTGATGCCTATCTTCTGTTTTTTGCCCCTTCGGGTAGGGTGTTCAAAATAAGCACTGAAAGTGCGACGGAACATAGGATAGCGCGCAAGCGCTATTTTTGTGACATTCATAATACTAAAGCGCTGCAAGTGCGGCAGAGCTGATATTTTTTCTGTCGTGCCTACGGCACTTATCGTTTGACGCGTTTGCCGAGATAGGGCTGTCGCCCTATCCTATGATATTTCGTTCCTTCGGAACTTTATTCAGTATCGTTTTTTGCTACCTGTTTTGAACAACCTGCCTTCGGGACTCTTTCAATGCTTTTAAGATTTAATTATGCACCAGCGTACCTATGTCCTCCCCTTCCATCACTCGCTTCAGATTGCCGTAGATGTCCATGTTGAAGACGTAGATAGGCAAGTTGTTTTCCTTGCACATGGTTGTTGCCGTGAGGTCCATGACCTTCAGACCCTTCACGTATATCTCATCGTATGTGATGTCGCTGAACTTTGTTGCAGTAGGGTCTTTCTCTGGGTCGGCGGTGTAAATGCCATCAACGCGTGTGCCTTTCAGCATCACATCGGCCTCAATCTCTATGCCACGCAACGAACTACCTGTGTCGGTAGTGAAGTAAGGCGAACCCGTGCCTGCAGAAAAGATGCACACGTAGCCGTCGTTCATTGCGTCGATTGCCTTCCACTTTGAATAGAACTCACCTATCGGCTCCATGCGGATGGCTGTCAGCACTTTGTTCTTCACGCCAAGTGCACCTAACGCACTGCTCAATGCAAGCGAATTGATGACCGTTGCGCACATGCCCATCTGGTCGCCCTTCACTCTGTCGAAGCCCTTGCCTGCACCACTGAGACCGCGGAAGATATTGCCGCCACCTATGACGATGCCTATCTGTACGCCCATGTCGTGGACTTCCTTTATCTGACGTGCATAGTCATTAAGTCGGTTTACGTCGATGCCATAGTTCTGCGAGCCCATAAGACTCTCGCCACTGAGTTTCAAAAGTATTCTATTGAATTTTGCCATGATTATTTTATATGTTAAGAAAATATTATATTGGTTTTTGGGTTTAGGTTCAAGGTTTAAGGTTCAAGCACAAAGCACATGTCTTAACTCCAATACTAACCCACAACCATTCGCTTTATTTGCGAATGACAAACTCTACCTCCTTGAATCCGTAGCGACGCATTTTGCCATCCCTGTCGCAGAGCACGAGGTGACCATCGTCGTCGATACGTTCAATCGAGGCTTCAAATTCGCCGTTCTTATCCTTATATTTATGGAAGCCCTCCTTGCGATACAAGCTCTCAGCATATTCCTCGCGCACACTCATCTCCTGTCCGTGGTCTATACTAACCATTTGCATTTCGAAGTTATCAAGAATATGAGCAAGCACATCCTCCTTATCCAAATCTCTGCCAAGGAAATGTTTCAAAGAAGCTGGATTAGGAGCATCACTAAAGAACTCTGTCTGGTTCACATTCAGCCCGACCCCGATGATACAATTCTTTATATTATTATTGCTCAATGTATTCTCAATGAGTATGCCGCAAATCTTCTTGTCTCCAATATAGACATCGTTCGGCCACTTAACTCTGCACGGCAACTGTGCATTCTGATGCCATTGCAAGTTTGCAACCATACGCGTGATGGCATTCGATATCGCCATTGAGATAAGGAACTGCTCTGACGGATGAATGTGGTTAGGATGAATAAGTATACTGAACGTGAGGTTTTGCCCTGGTTCCGATTCCCACTTGTTAGTTCCTGCACCTCTGCCTGCTGTCTGATTTTCGGTTATAGCCACGCAGATGTTCTTCTCGTCATTATCCTTTACGTGCTGTCGCAAGTAATCATTTGTGGATTCAGCTTCATCAAGCCGCACGAACTTAATGTTTCTCATAATAGATTTATTTGGTTAAAGTTTT
>JAUNQM010000024.1 GCA_030536165.1 Prevotellaceae bacterium
GAATAAGAAAGAAACCTGGAAATTCATCATCAATTTTATAGCATCAATACTGACAGCTGCTGCCGCAGCCCTTGGAACGACAAGTTGCATAAATATGATTTAGTTGAGATTGAACTATAGCAACTATAAAAGACTATAGCGACTATATTCCTATACGACTAAAAAAAGCAGTGTCTCTATAAGCCGGGTTCTGTACCACAGGGCTGGAGATAAAAATGTGGCGTCTGTCATTTATCTGAGTGTAATGTCACCATTATACTTCTATGTAGCATTCTACCCTCTACCGTAAGCAATAGCCTGTCGGACGGGTAGCCCTCAGACGGTAGTTTACATGAACTTGCAGCCTCCAGCGGACACAGCCCGATGATCACCCATCGGCTGGTGAGCTCTTACCTCACCTTCTCACCCTTACCTGTTACGGCGGTTGTTTTCTTCTGTCCTAACCAGCTGTCACCAACTGCTTCCAATTAAGAAGTGGAGCACCCTACGCTGCCCGGACTTTCCTCTTGCAAAAGTGCAAGCGACAGACCGAGACACTGTTTTTTTCTATTTCGCTGCAAAGTTAAACATTTTTTTGTTACCTTTGCACTTGAATACAGAAAAATTTATAATAAATGCATACAAGAGAAGAAAAAGTTGAAGCTTTCGGGAGATTGCTCGACATTATCGACACGTTGAGAGTACAGTGTCCTTGGGACAAGAAACAAACAAATGAATCGTTGCGTCCTAACACCATTGAAGAGGTGTATGAACTTTGCGATGCCATTCTGAAAGATGACACAAAGGATATTTGCAAGGAACTCGGCGACGTGATTATGCACACAGTGTTCTACTCCAGGATGGGTGAAGAGAAAGGACTGTTCGACATGGCCGACGTGTGCAATCAGGAATGTGAGAAACTGATATTCCGTCATCCGCATATCTATGGCGACGTGAAGGCTGACACTCAAGAGAAGGTGCTGCAAAATTGGGAGCAACTGAAACTAAAGGAGAAGGACGGAAACAAGAGCGTGCTTTCAGGTGTGCCAGCATCGTTGCCTTCATTGATTAAAGCCTACCGCATCCAGGACAAAGCGCGAAACGTGGGTTTCGACTGGGAGAAGAAAGAAGATGTGTGGGCAAAGGTCAAAGAAGAGATTGGCGAATTTGAAGCAGAGCTGAAGAATATGGATACTGCTGCGAATCCTTCAGGCAAGGAGAAGGCTGAAGGAGAACTCGGCGATCTCATATTCAGTCTTGTAAACATGGCACGACTTTACAAACTTAATCCTGACACAGCGCTTGAGCACACGAACCAAAAGTTCATCCAACGCTTCAACTATGTGGAGGAACATTCTATCAAGGCTGGACGGCCACTGAAGGACATGAGTCTTGAAGAAATGGATAAGCTTTGGAACGAAGCCAAGTCATTAGGAAAGTAAAGATATGGAAAAGTTTGAAGTCACCATATTAGGTTGTGGAAGTGCAAAGCCAACCACAAGGCATTTCCCTTCGTCGCAGGTTGTCAATGTCAGGGACAAGTTGTTTCTCGTTGACTGTGGCGAAGGATGCCAGATGCAGCTTTGCAGGAACCATTTATCCTACAACAAGATTAACTGCATATTCATCTCGCACCTCCACGGCGACCATGTGCTCGGACTTGTAGGGCTCATATCTACTATGGGGCTCAACGACAGAATCTCTGACTTGCATGTTTATGCACCAAGAGATTTTGAGAAACCTTTCAAGTCGATGCTTGAGTTCTTCTGCGTGCAGCTTGACTTCAGGGTTGTATTTCATCCAATAGACACCACAAAGACCGACGTCATCTTTGAGGATAGAAGTGTTGAAGTATCAACCATACCGTTGCTACATCGCGTGCCTTGCTGCGGTTTCATGTTCCGTGAAAAGCCAACTTCGCCACACATCATTCGTGAGATGGTCGATTTCTTCAATATTCCGTTCTCACAGATAAACAACATAAAGGATGGCATGGACTGGGTTACGGAAGACGGCAAGGTAATACCTTACACGAAACTCACACGTCCAGCCGACAAGCCTCGTGCTTACGCTTATTGCTCCGACACGCAATACATGCCGGAATTGCATAAGATGATTTCAGGCGTTGACCTGCTCTACCACGAAGCGACATACGGTGACGACAAGGCTACGATGGCAACAGTCTATAATCATTCTACGGCACGTGAAGCCGGGAAGGTGGCTGCTCAGGCAGGAGTAAAGAAGTTAGTTATCGGTCATTTCTCAGCAAGGTATATTGATGAGACGGTTTTGCTCAACGAAGCAAAAGAGGAGTTCCCGCAAACTTATCTTGCCAACGAAGGCGAGACATTCAAGGTTTAACTTTAATATGCATTACTTGATATCAAAAAAAACGCAAGGTTCATTTTGAATCTTGCGGTTTTTTTTTATTTTTTTGTCTGGTTCTTAAAATCGTGCTTATGCCTTGCCCTTGCCATGTTGCGGAGCATCTGAGTGCGGAAGCCATCTTCAGCTCTTATTACCCAGAACACTTTTTTTGCCGGAAGCACTTTTAAGAATTTCTGATGATATACGCGCTGGAGATTTTTCTGTGCTACATCAATCTTGTCATATTGATTTATTGCTTCACGATATTCTTCATCAGTCTGTGGTCTGTGCTTGATTTTTCGTTGTGACGTGAACAGCGAGCGTTCTTTGTCTTTCATCTCGTCGAAAAGTGGGAAAAACGCAGTCTGTTCTTCTTCTGTAAGTTGTGCTTTTGCTGCTATAAACTTATGCATATCAGCCTTGAACTGATTGGGATCGAACTTCCCCATCTGTCCTCCCTGAGGCTGAGCCACTGCGACTGCGGTAAACAGCATCAACGCAAATAATGTGATAACTTTCTTCATCGTTTACTCCTCCATCATACATGCATACAGATCGCCATTGTCAATCATTGCATAGTCCATTGCTTCATTCATATACTGGTCGGAAACCTCTTCTACTTGTGCCACAGATGCCTGTTCCTCAACCTTTTGGCTGAAGATAAGCGAGAGTGCAAACACAGCTACGCAGACGCATGCAGCCGCTGCAAGAAGCGGACGCAGCCATACCATTCTTGCCTTTTTCGGTGTGGCAGCAATCTTTTCCATCATCTGCTGCTGGAAGTCTTCGAAGTATCCTTCCGGCACTCGGAAGGGGTTCTCCTTACTGCAAAGTTTTTCTAATTCCTGCTCTGTCATATTTCTTTTTTATCTGTTTTCTTTGACGTTAAGTGACACAAAAGGTTTAATCCTCTTTTGTAAAAAACTTGGTTATTTTCTGCACTGCGAGGTGATATGAAGCCTTCAACGCTCCCTCCGACGTGCCAAGTATCTCGCTCATGTCGGAATATTTCATATCGCTGAAGTATTTCATATTGAACACGTTTCGTTGTGTCGGTGGCAGTGTGGCTATTGCTGCCTGCAGTTTTGCCTGTGCTTCATCGCCGTCGAAGTATTTGTCAGCACTTATGTGGTTGGCAAGTGCGTTGACCTCATCGATGCTTGTCGCCAAGAGTGTACGCTTCTGCTTGCGCAGGAAGTCGAGGGTCTCGTTGACGGCAATTCGGTAAAGCCAAGTTGAAATCTTTGAATCGTTTCTGAAGTTGTCGGCATTGGTCCACGCCTTCATAAACGTGTTCTGCAAAAGGTCGTTTGCATCGTCATGGCTGTTCACCATGCGGCGTATCTGCCAATACAGCGGTTCGCTGTATTGTTTCATGATTTCTGCAAACTCCTTTTCAGTCATATTATTAAAAAAAATAACACAAAGGACGAACCAGTGTGTTACAAATGTAATTTTATATTTTTATGTGCAAAATTACGGCTATGGGTATGGTCTATGCCCCAAAACCGTTTTTATTTAATAGAAATCTTACGTACAACTTTTCCCACCTTAAGTATGTAGCATCCCTTTTGCAGGTTGCCGAGGTCAATAGTTTTGTCGTTGCTATCAATCTTCACCTTTTCAATGTGGAGTCCGGTTATCTTGTAGATTTCAAGTGTGCATCCCTGTGCACCAGTGATTTTCACCTTCGACTGGTTGACTTCGATATTGACTGCAGCCACTTCATTCTCAATGCTTTCGCCTGGGTCGGAAGCATAGCTTGCAGTTACCGCACCGAATGTGAGGCAAAGGCAAAGAATGAGTTTTGATGTAGTCTTAATCATGCGCTATTACACTTTTACGCTGCAAAGATATGAATAATAGTTGAAACTTCCAAATATTTTTCAAAAAAAATTTTACAGCTATCAATTATTTCAGGCCTTCACACCTTAGGTGTTACAAGCGAAACACCTGAGGTGTGAGGGGTGGTGACACCTGAGGTGTGACGCGTCGAACACCTAAGGTGTGGAGGGCTGGATTATGGGATGAATTCTGTCACAAATTGTAATATGTGCCACGAAGTGGATTTATGATATGGATGGGCTACTTCTCAACTTGAAAGAGTGGTCCGAACTTGGTCATATCTTCGCAATAGAACTGTATTGCACTATCGTTCAGACGTGGGTGCGTTGTGTTTAGGAGTCTGATGACCTCTGCGCCTGCCATAAGTACGGGTCCATAGCCGTGGGCTGCGTATGGACTGACTGGGCGGTAGTAATAGAATGCCGGATCAAAGCCCATGCCTGTGCCTACGCATGTGCCAAGCACTTGCCCTTGCTGGTTTATCTTTGAGCATACGGCATTCCATCCAAGTATTACGGCTGGACCGTATGACAATGGATTCAGCCACCCTTCGTTGATGCCATGTGCCATGCAATAAACGTAGATTGCAGTGGCTGAAGTCTCAAGATATGAGTCGTTTCGGTCTAAAAGTTGATGCCAGAAGCCTTCGCTTCCCTGGAGCGATGCCAGCCCTGCCGCATGTTTTTTGTAGAGGGTCATTATGCCTTCACGCCCTGGATGGTCTTTTGGCAGTGCATCGAGCACTTCAGTCATGGTGAGGAATGCCCATCCGTTTGCCCTACCCCAGAAGAATGATGGGTGATAGTCGGCAGCTTCAATCCATCCGTGACGGAAGAGATTTTTGTCCTCGACCCACATTCGCTGCTTGAAGAGCATTATCTGACGGACAGCCTCGTCGTAGTATGCGGTATTGTCGTTGAGACGACCGTACCATGCAATCGGTGGTATGCCCATGAACATGTCGTCGAGCCATACGGAGTTGTACTGCGGACGCTTTCGGGCGAAGATACCGTCGGCGAGTCGATATTCCTTGTTGAGAATGAAGTCCATGTAGTTTTCAATCAACGGCGTGAGATGCTTTGACTTGTCGCGCATCTGCATCTTTATCATCGATGTGCATACTGCTCCTGCGTCGTCAAGGGCGCGTGGGTTTATCATCTGGCGCATCTGTCCGTCGGTCAGTTTTCCTGCGTCCATCAGTTTTCGGAAGTGTGGCACCTGCGATGCGAGGAAAGACTGTCGTGCAGAGACATACTCGCTGTATTTCTTGTCACCGGTAATCTCTGCCACCTTCAGCATGGCAGAGTAGGTCACGCCCCACTCGTATGATGTCAGTCGGAAGGTGCCGGTCTGCAATGAGTTTTCGTCTTTCAGTGCGTATGGCGTAGATTTATCCACATAGGAGAACACGCGGTCGAGTGTTTCCTTCACGTTTTCTGTTGTAGGCACTTGATATGCAATCTTGTAGTCGGGTTTTAGCAGATGCAACGGAGTGTTTGCGTCGGTCTGCTGTGCGAAGCTGATACATGGAAGGCTCGCCAATGCCAATGATAAGAAAAGGCTGGAGGTATTCATTGTAAAGGATTGGTTTGTTTAGTAAATATTTATAGGAGTAAAGGAACACACGGGGTACGCAAAGTGAACATCACCTTTGCAGAGATTTCAAATCTACCATGACGAGATTGAGACGCTTGCCGTTAGAGAAACGCCCTGTCTGGAAGCACAGTTTTGTTCCGTCGGGACTGAAGAACGGCTGTGCGTGGTCGGGTCTCATCTTGCAATTGGTAGCGATGAGATGCTTTTCACCAGTCATGATGTTGATAACCCACACATTGCCAGCAAATGTGTCGCCCGTTGCCCATTTATTGTCGCGCGTAGCATTGCAATGCCAGAAGCCCATGCCTCCGAGCATGTTTCGGTCAGGGTGCTCTGCCGTACCGGTCTCAACCTGCCCGAGCACATCAACGTCATCGTTTCTGAGATTGATTCTGAAAATGCCGTGTGCTTGTTTGCGTAGTCGTGGCTGATAGCCGAGCACGTTGAAATAGACGAAATCTTCCGAAGCGAAAGTCTCGTGTGTAACCCAGTCGAGTGGTGTTTCCTTGTAGAGTGGCTTTAAGTCTGTGCCGTCGCTCTTGACGTACCACATTCTCTGAAATGCGTCTCCGCCAGTCTCGTTGCAAAAGACTATTTCCTCGGGGCGGAAACGGCTTGACTGAATGTGTCCAACCTTGAACTCCACATCGCACACTTTTTCCACCTTGCCTGTTTCAAGATTCATCTTGCGAATGCCACTCAATGTAGGCTTTATCTTCACAGGTTGGTTGCTCTCTGGGAGGAATGCGTTTTTGTTCATACGCTCGATTTCCTCGGGAGTGCCATTGCGCTCAACAGTGATGTATGCCCACTTATCGTCGCTGCTAATACAGTAACCGCCTGGTCGCCCCATATCGTCAGGGAAAGTGCCAATGAACTTTTCATATTTCTCGTGTTTCTTCACCTTATTATTATGGACATCTGCAAAGAATTGGTCGAGGTCAATTACATAGAGATTCCATTTCTCATCAACACGACGATTCAGAAACATTTTATTTGACTTGTTTGCAAGGAAACCGCTACCAGTGTTGTCGCCATCAGTAGCCTGAATGATTCTACCTGTAGCCACCTCAATGAAATAAAGTTGTGTAGGTGGCCATTTACCTTTTTCAGTATTATTCGTATTCTTCCCGCGACTTGACGAACGGAAAAGCAGATATTGACCGTCGGGAGTCCACATCGGATCTGTCTGATAGAGGAAGCGGTCGTTCTTTGTTGTGTCGGTGAGTATGGTCATTTCCCTACCACTGCCTTCGTCGAAGAAAGACCAAGACTCTGACTGACCATATACGCCATAGCCCTGTGCGTTGGCAGTTGCTGCAAAGCATAGCATACAGACGAACAGGAATGATGTCAGATGGTTGATTGAAGTTTTCATAGTTTTTGGTTTTTAGTAATTTCTGCAAAGATAATACTTTTTTATTTATCTCGTTAATAAAGCTATTGTTTATTTGATAAATTTTGTTTACTTTTGCCTTCTGACTGAAGAAAAGACTATAAATGATTAGGCTCAAACATACATTATATATAAGGAAGGCATGGTTGAGGAAATCAATCTCGACGTGGCTGATGCTCATCGTTCTTTCATGCTCTGCGTGTATGGCAGATGATTTTTGCGTCGTTAAATTCGGAGCGAAAGGCGATGGTAAGACAAACGACACTTATGCTATCAATTCAGCAATCGAAGCATCTTCTGCGAAAGGCGGTGGGTGCGTTGTCATTCCTAAAGGCGTGTATCTGTCCCACTCTATTCACCTAAAATCCAACATCACTTTGCAACTTGATGAAGGTGCGATAATCAAGGCTGCGCCTGTCACCGACTCGTTGGCTTATGATAATCCCGAACAGAACACATCGACGTATCAAGATTTTGGTCATAGCCACTGGCAGAACTCGCTGATATGGGGTATAGGACTTCATAATGTCAAGATTACCGGCAAGGGAATGATTGATGGCACAGGCGTGTTGTCGCGCGGAGGAGTGCGAAAAGGATATACCGGCCCCTCTATTGCCAACAAGGCCATAGCACTGAAGGACTGCAAGGAGATAGAAATATCAGATTTGAGTTTCAAGTCGTGCGGTCATTTTGCACTACTTCTGACTGGAGTTGATGACACATTGATTGACGGCTTGACTATCGACACGAACCGTGACGGCATCGACATTGATTGCTGCCAGAATGTGGTCGTAAGGAACTGCAAGGTTAATACCCTTAACGACGATGCCATAGTGTTGAAGTGTTCATACGCTTTAGGCTGGGCAAAGCCAACAGAGAATGTTTTGATTGAGGACTGCCATGTCTCAGGCTTTGATGTAGGTTCGCTCATAGACGAAACTTATACAACCAATACACAAAAAGCCCCTGACCGTGACGGACCTACGGGAAGAATCAAACTCGGCACTGAGAGCAATGGTGGATTCCGCGATATAACCATACGCAACTGCACGTTTGAACACTGCCGCGGGCTTGCGCTCGAATCCGTTGACGGGGCAGCAATGGAAAACATCAACGTAAGTGGCATCAAAATGAACGATATCTGCAATTCGCCTATATATATAAGGTTAGGTAGCAGAATGCGTGGACCAAACACATTGAGCCCGTCTGTGGTCAGGAATATCTCAATCAGCGATGTTACCGTGACCGATGCTGATTGCAGATATGCATGTCTCATTGCTGGTGAGAAAGGGCATCCAGTAAAAGACGTAACACTTAAGAACATCAACATACAGTATCGTGGTGGCATAACTCTCAACGACTACCATAACCAGCGAGGAACCAATCCGTTTTTCTACCATGATGGCGGCAACTATCCAGAGCCATCAGCACACGGCATTCAACCGGCATGGGGCTTGTCGGCAACTTACGCTGAAGGTATTGTGCTAGACAATGTCAAGTTTGAGTTGCTCTCATCTGACGAACGCCCGATGATTTATAAGAAGCATGTGAAGCGAATGAAGATTAGGAAGTGAAATGATATTTTTAGAAATAGGCATTTCCGAGTCCATAAGGTCACTTGTCGAATACAAATAAAAATACTTTATGTTTTATTTTGTATTGTCTTCGATTTGCACTATCTTTGCAGTGAATATATTAAAGAAGATACGACATGGCACGTAAAAAGTTCTATAGAAAAGAAGGTCGCATCAACGTCATTGGTATCGTTGCGGCAATGGTGGTTTCGGTGGCTGTGCTGGTGTTTTTCATGCCGCGCGAAAGTACGTTCAGCATGCAGTACGACCAAGGAAAGCCGTGGCGATATGGTGCGCTGATTGCTGGATTCGACTTCCCGATAATGAAGACCGACAAGGATATTGCCTCGGAAAAGGACAGCATGACGCGGTCGTTCGTGCCATATTATGCAATCAATAGCCGTATTACCGACTTTCAGGTTGAGCGACTCGGACAAATCCTGACCGATAGTTTCAGCATTCCGAACACAGTCCGCGAGAGTCTTTTGGCTCAAATGCGAGACATCTATAATAAAGGTATAATCAGCATCGAGGAGTACGACATACTTCAAAACAGTTGCAAGGGTATAAGGCTCATCGAGAACAACAAGGCCTCGAAGGTGGATTTAGAGAACATTTTTTCCACCGCACAGGCTTACAAGAAACTTATTTCCGACAATGAGGACGCGAGTCAGATACTCCGCGCTGCAAATCTCAACGAGTTCCTCATACCGAATCTGATTTACGATTCACTTAAGAGTGAGACAAGCCGCAAAGACATACTCACCTCTATCACGCTTGCAAGCGGCATTGTGATGAGCGGGCAAAAGATTATCGACAAGGGCGACATCGTAGATAAGCAGACTTACAACATTTTACTTTCTTACGAAAAAGAGATAAACAAGCGCAACGAATCATCGCTCCACGACGAGTGGATTATGTTTGGGCACGTCATCTATGTAGTGATACTGCTCGGCTTGCTTATCATCTATCTCTACCTTTATCGCCGCGACTATCTTGAAAAGCTTCGCAGCATACTCATGGTGTTTATCCTTGTGTCGGTGCTGCCGATTATGTGCTACTTGATGGTGTCGCACAACTTCTTCAGCGTGTATGTACTGCCGTTCACTATGGTTCCTATCTTCATCAGCGTGTTCATGGACTCGCGCACAGCTTTCATATCGCATGTGATTATGGTGCTGCTGTGTGCCTGCTCGCTCCGCACGCCGTATGAATTTATCGTGGTGCAGACTGTAGCAGGCGGTATTGCTATTGCTACGCTGCGCGACCTTTCGAGCCGTTCGCAATTGATAAAGACGGCAATCCTTACGGCACTGGGCAGCGCTGCAATCTACTTCGCCATTGAGATTGTGCAGTATGGCGACGTCTCAAAACTCGATAAGAGCATGTATTTCCACTTTGCAGAGAACGGCGTGCTACTGCTGTTCGCATATCCTTTGATGTGGTGCATCGAGAAGATATTCGGCTTCACATCGAATGTGACACTTGTAGAACTGTCGAACACCAACAACCCACTGCTTCGCCAACTTAGCGAGGTGGCACCAGGGACATTCCAACATGCTATTCAAGTGGGCAACCTTGCTGCCGAAGTAGCAAATAGAATCGGAGCAAAGAGTCAGGAGGTACGTACGGGTGCTCTGTATCACGATATAGGAAAAATGATTGACCCTGCATTCTTCATCGAGAATCAATCGGGCGTGAATCCTCACGACAAGCTTTCTCCTACAGATAGTGCACGCATACTTGTAAGCCACGTCACCGAAGGCGTAAAACTTGCAGAGAAGAACGGTCTGCCTAAGATGATTATCGACTTCATTGCTACTCATCACGGCATGGGCAAATGCAAATACTTTTACAATAAATTCATAGAAGAAAACCCTGGTGTGGATGTCGATACGCTCACGTTCACATACCCAGGCCCTAACCCATTCACACTCGAACAGGCTATACTCATGATGGCTGATGCAAGCGAGGCAGCAACGAGGTCGTTGACAGAATACACCGAGAAAAGCATATCAGAAATGGTGGAGAAAGTCATCGACACTCAAATGGCCGAAGGCTACTTCCGCGACTGTCCAATCACGTTCCACGACATTGCAATAGCCAAGACTGTGCTCACCGAAAAACTGAAGACTGCCTATCATACGAGAATCAAATATCCTGAAATGTAAGCACCTATAGCATTGATAACTAAACTACATGAAAACAATATTAACCATATTATGCCTCTGTGCGATGAGCACAAGCGGCTTTGCACAGAAGAAAGTCGGCGACTTCATCGAATCTACATCCTACAACGACAACAAGCGTGGCACGGAACGCGTGATGCAATACTTCCCTGAAGGAAACGACTTCGTGTGCTATAATGGAACGAATCGTTTCACCCGCGCACTATATGGCGGATACACTGACTTCCGACTTGAAACAAGCGACATGCCTGTTTTTGCTTCCTACAAGAAAAACAATTATCGCAACATACAACTCGCGCTGAATGGCGTGCCACTCGATAAGGTGGAATTCTGCGAGGCGAAGTATTCTGCTGGCAAACGCACATACAAACTTACCGACAGCCGATGGAACGGTGGTGAACTCATATTGACTGCACTCGTGGCAATGGACGAAGAGACTGCAATATTGAGTTTCGAGACCACTGGCTTCATTGAGAAAGCCGAGATGGAAGCCATCGTGTCGGAGATTGCAAATACGAAACTTCATCGCAATGGCGATATGGGCGTGGAAAAGCCTGGCAGTTTCGAGGCTGGAAAGAAGCTCAACAGCATGAAATGGATTACCAACGACCCTACCCTACTTACCATAAAGATTGACGGCAACGACACTAAAGTAACCGTTAATGATGCCGAATCAGCAATGCTGTACAACAAAGCCCTCGCCTATAGCGAAGAACTGACTCAACGCATACAGTTCATTACCCCTGACCCATACATCAACACACTCGGTGCAGCACTCACAACGGCTGCCGACGGAGACTGGGACGGTTCGACATGGCTTCACGGATGCATCGGATGGCGCATGCCGTTGGCTGGCTGGAGGGCTGGCTATGTGGGCGATGTATTAGGTTGGAACGACCGTGCAAGGAAGCACTTCGATGCCTACGCTGCCTCGCAGGTAACAGGCGTTGAACCAGTAATAAAGCATCCTGCGCAAGACTCTACACTCAACCTCGCAAGGGCTGAAAAGAAGTGGGGCACGCAGATGTATAGCAATGGTTACATCTGCCGAAACCCGAACAGAAACAACCAGATGCACCACTACGACATGAACCTTAACTATATTGATGAGTTACTATGGCACTTCCGCTACGATGCCGACCGCGATTATCTGCGCAAGATGTGGCCTGTGCTCAAACTGCATCTGCAATGGGAAAAGCGCAACTTCGACCCAGACGACGATGGTCTCTACGATGCCTATTGCTGCATCTGGGCAAGCGATGCATTGTACTATAACAGCGGTGCTGTGACTCACTCCTCTGCCTATAACCTCCGTGCCTTCCGCATGGCAGCTCGCATTGCTGAGATTCTCGGCGAGGATGCGTCTTGGTTTAAGGCTGAAGCGGATAAGACTCAGAAAGCAATGAACCAACGCCTTTGGATGAACGACAAAGGCACATGGGCTGAATTCCAGGACTTCATGGGGCATAAACGTCTGCACGAATACCCTGCACTATGGACTCTTTACACCGCCATCGACTGCGGAGCCGGTACAACCGAGCAAAATCTACGTGCAACTCAGTGGATAGACAACAACATTCCGCACATCCCAATGAAATGGAAGACCACTGCCACCGATAAGGAACTGGCTGTAGGCGACTGGTCGGTGGTATCCACATCCGACTGGATGCCGTATTCTTGGAGTATAAATAATGTGGCGCCTGCTGAAATCATGCACACGGCATTGGCATATTTCGAGGCGGGAAGAAGTGAGGAAGGCTTCCGACTGATGAAGAGTTCAATACTCGACCAGATGTATCTCGGTTCGTCGCCAGGCAACTTTGCGCAGCTCAGTTTCTACGATGCAGCCCGCGGCGAGTGCTACCGCGACTTCGGCGACGTGATTGGCATCACTTCGCGCACACTGCTGCAAGGCCTGTTTGGCATACAGCCCGATGCTCTCAACGGCAAGTGCTACATTCGTCCAGGCTTGCCTAAGGACTGGGAGAACGCATCTGTCAGCACTCCTTACCTTAATTATACCTACCAGCGCGAGGGCAACAAGATTACTTTGTGGGTAGATCAGAAGTTCAGCAAACATCTGCAAATTGTGATTCTCAACGGCAAAAGCGAGATTGCATGCAGCGATGAGGAGAGCCAGATGATAGAATACGTGGCTGAAGAAATGCCACAACCAACAACCAACAACCGTCAACCATCAACCGTCTCAACCGACTGGGGCACAGCTTGCAACAACATTGATGCTTCAAAGCTCAAGACTATCGACTTGAAGAAATACTACAACAGCAATATCGACGACATATTCAAGAACAAATACCTCAGCCCACGTTCGCCTTACACTACTCTGCAAATACCAACACAGGGCATCGGCGAGTGGTGTCACCCACAACTCACTGCCGACATCAGCGATGCTGGACTTCGCGAACTCATCAAGGGCGGAGAGTTCAACACAAGCATCGGCATTCCTTTCCGTTCGGTAAAGAAAAGCGCAAACATCATCTACACATCGCTCTTCGACAATTACCCTGACAGCGTCACTATCCCTCTGAAAGGCAATGCGTCGCGTGCGTTCCTCCTTATGGCAGGAAGCACCAACCACATGCAGAGCCACATTGCAAACGGCAAGGTCATGGTTACATACACCGACGGTACAACCGACGAACTCGTGCTTGAAAACCCATACAACTGGTGCCCTATAGAGCAGGACTATTTCATCGACGGACAGGCTTTCCGCTGCGATGTGCAGCGTCCTTATCGCGTGCATTTGAAGACAGGCGAAGTAAGTCGCGACCTCGGCGCCGCATTAGGCATCAAGGGTGTGTATGGCAGGGAAATACCTGACGGTGCAGCCGAGATTCTTGAACTCAAACTTAACCCAGCAAAGGAACTGCAGAGCATCACCGTGCTCACACTCTCAAACGATGTGGTCATAGGCCTCGCAGGACTGACGTTGGAGCAATAAGTTATAAGAATCCTCGAACAATCGAAATATCGAAACATCGAAAAACCGAAACAATATGAAAACAAAATTCACACTCATCGCAGCCATGATGCTGCTGTTCACCATCTCTGCGTCGGCTCAGGCGCAAGTAGTTCATCCGTGGAAGGGAAAGAAGGTTGCCTACATCGGCGACTCTATCACCGACCCACGCCAAGGCGCATCGAAGACCAAGTGGTGGGGACACCTCCAACAATGGTTAGACATCACCTCCTACGTCTATGGTATAAGCGGACGCCAATGGAACGACGCCATCAACCAAGCGAACAAACTCAAGGCTGAACATGGCAACGACGTGGATGCCATCATCATATTTCTCGGCACAAACGACTATTGCCACGGCGTGCCATTAGGCGAATGGTATTCAGAGACAGACGCAGAAGTGCTTGCTGCACAAGGCGAAACAAAGAAACTCGAAAAGCGCAAACAGCGTCATTTCGTCTTTGGCAACGACACATACAAGGGACGCATCAACATGGCTCTTGACTCCATCAAACGAATGTTTCCTGACAAACAAATAGTGATGCTGACACCGATACACCGCGGACGCGCGTACTTCAACGACCGCAACTGGCAGCCAACAGAGGACTATACAAACTGGTGTGGCGAATATGTTGACCCATACGTGCAAGCGATACGCGAAGCCGGCGACATCTGGTCGGTGCCTGTAATCGACCTCCACGCCATCTCTGGCATCTATCCTATGCACGAGGTGCAAGAGACCTTCGGCCACGGCAACGACCGCTTGCATCCGAACGACGAAGGTTCACGCCGCATAGCAAAGACCGTTTACTATCAGTTGCTTGCACTCCCTTGCACGTTCGACTGATCTTAATAATTTGCATCCACAAGGTGCACACTATTGATATGAACCCTGAAAGTTTTACATCGAACTTTCAGGGTTATTTCATTTCCCTACGCACCTTTTCCATAATCCTATCATGAGTCGTCGCATTAACTCTGGAAAAAGTTGTATCAACTTTCACCTAA
>JAUNQM010000246.1 GCA_030536165.1 Prevotellaceae bacterium
CCGACTATCGGTACAAGCGATTGCGCCTATCGAAACAAACACGAAAAAAAACGCAACAACGATGCTGAAAACTGCATACCTTTGCACCGTGGACAAAAAGAATGTCCCAATGACATGTCATTTCAATATAAAGGTTATTAGTTAGTTAAAATTAAAAAGGTAAAGATTATGAAAACGTATTTTTTGACCGCCGTATTATCGGTACTGCCGTTTTGCGGTAGTGAAGCACAGGCGTTCGACAACACTCCCATCAAGCTCAACAGCATTGAGTTGCTGCTTGGCAAATGGTATGAGATTGCGCGTTTCGACCATAGTTTCGAGCGTGGACAGGACAACGTGACGGCTTTCTATTCGCAGGACGGAAAGGGCAATATCCTTGTGAGCAACGTAGGATGGAAGAACGGTAAGATTAAATCAGCCAACGGCTATGCCAAGCGGACGGATATGTCTGGGCTGCTGCGAGTGTCGTTTTTCCGTCCGTTCTACTCTGACTACCGCATTCTTATGATGGGGCACGACTATTCGTATGCACTCATCGGAGGTTCGTCGGACGACTATTTGTGGATACTCTCACGCACGCCGACTATGATTCAAGCCGACAGGAACGCGACTTTACGCGAGGCTTCAAGGCGTGGATACACGACAAACGACCTCATCTGGATTGACCAGTCGCGCAACATAGACTATCTCTCGCAGAAATAATAAAGGTTGGTTATGGGTTGTCGGTTGTGGGTTGCAGGTTTAACCTATAACCTAAAACCCAAAACCATAAACCATAAAAAACTCAATTACAATCAACAACTAAAAAACAAGAAAGATTATGAAAATACAGTTTTATCACTGCCCTATATGCGGCAATGTAGTAATGAAATTCGTTGACAGCGGGATTGTTCCGGTTTGTTGCGAAGAGGAAATGGAACTGCTTGAGGCTAATACAACCGATGGCAAGAGTGAATATCATGTACCAGTTGTGTCTATTGCCGACAAACATTGTGTCAAGGTCGATGTCGGCAAGGAACCGCATCCTATGAGCAAGGAACACCACATCAGGTTCATCCTACTCGAGACAAAGGACAAGCTCGGCAAATGTGGCTTTATGGTGAAGTGGCTCGAAGACGACGAGAAGCCAGAACTTTTCTTCCGCATCAAGCCTAAAGCAATCACGGCTGTGTATGCTTACTGCAACATACACGGACTGTGGATGACGAAGATAAAGGCATGCGACACCGACAAGATGCTCGACGACAAGGCAAAAGCCGAAGCAGAGAAGTGTGGTATATACCCTGCATTCTGCGGTGAGAAACCTAACGACCCGAAAGAAGCATACTACTCGTGCGACTAATCGCGCCCTTCTTCTCACCACCCAGGTGCCCGACTATCGGGCACCTTTTTTATTGTATATCAAGTATGATAATAGTTAAAGTTATAAAAATATTTGGTTGTCATCATTTTATTATCTAATTTTGTTGCAGAAATAAATAAGATAAAGTTATATGCCGGAGATTGTACGATTTTATGGAATAATAATTAAAATGTTCTTTAAGCCAAAAGAGCACGAGCCATCCCATATACACGCGATTTATAATGAATGCGTCGGATTATTCAACATCCAAACATTTGAGATGTTCGAAGGCGACCTACCAAAGAAAGCTCAAGAATTAGTTACTGAATGGCTTACTCAACACTCTGATGAGCTTCAGGAGATGTGGGACAATCAGATAATAAAAAAACTTCCGCCATTATGATACCAAGAATTAAAGCATTATCAATACTTGAGGATTACGTTCTTGCCGTAGAATTTGACGATGGATACAAGGTCATGTATGATGTAAAAGATGATATCAAAACACTTCCAACATTTCGTGCTCTTGAAGAAGTTTACGGGCTATTTGACCAAGCGCAAGTAGATAGCAGTCGAACATGTATCTATTGGAACGATGAAATAGACCTTGCCAGCGACAGCATCTATGAATACGGCAAGGTATCTTAAACACTACGAGATTGCGAGCTACTTCGCAATCTTTTTTACTACTTGACCATTTCACCTAATACTGCGGCACCCACGAGCACACTATGACCAACTTACAGCGACACCTATTTCAACTTCGCGATGCTAAATACGCTGTATTTCAGGCAAAGCTTACGCCAGGAATACCTCTCGATTGCTTCATTGGAGTGCGCGTGCCTGTGCTGAGAAAGTTTGCCAAAGAATTTGCAAAGACAGCAGATGCAGACAAGTTCATTGCAGTTTTGCCTCACAAATACTACGACGAGAATATGCTGCATGGGCTGCTCTTGTCAGAGATGAAAGACTATGAACAATGCTTGGAACAGACAGATAAGTTCCTGCCATACGTTGACAACTGGGCTGTGTGCGACATCATGTCGCCAAAAGTTTTCCGCAAGCATAAAGCAGATGTGTTTGAAAAGATACAAGAGTGGAGCAAGTCGAGCCATACTTACACATGCCGATTTGGGCTGGAAATGCTGATGAGCCACTTCCTCGACGAGGACTTCAAGCCTGAATACCTAAACATTCCGGCATCTGTTACCAGCGACGAATACTACGTGAAGATGATGGTGGCATGGTTCTTTGCAACTGCTCTCACAAAGCAATGGGAAGCAACAATACCTATCATAGAAAGAAAGGTTCTTGCACCCTGGACGCATAACAAGACCATTCAAAAAGCACGCGAGAGTCTTCGCATAACTGCAGAGCAAAAAGAATACCTACACTCATTAAAAATATGACTACTACACTTATTCCCATCATAGTGATGATTGCCATTGCAATCACTTCCACATTTCTTTGTGCATCGGTATATCGAGATGAAGACAGACAACGCATGTATGACCGCGCGTTTAAGATTGTCAGCCGCGGCAAGCCCTTCATTTATATATGTTGGGGAGTTGCGGCATTATTTGCCATTTTAATTCTTCTACTCCATAAGCAAGCAGAAGGGCAGAAAGTGGTTGGCATCGTAGGTATGACAGTGTCTGCCTTTTGTCTGGCTGCAGGATTCTATCATCGCGACAGCTACTATACAGCCGACAACGAATCACTGACCTATGTGCGCCACAAGAATGTGCGTTGGACTATCAAGTGGCATGACATTGCTCACATCTATAGGCGAATAATCAGCACAGGCAAGACCACTACCATTTTATATGATATTGAAATGAAAGATGGTGAGATATATAAGAACCAGCCTCAAATGATTGGACGAATACTTAAAGAACACTTCCCTATAGAGCGCTACAACATAAATCGGAGTGGTATTATCGCAATAATTATGTTCATTATTCTAGTTTTGCTCGCATTTTTATTATCATGACGACATCACCTCCAGACATACACACTTCAACACAAGAAGAACGCCTTGCATACGTGCGAGAGGTGTGGGAATGCCAGTTCGACTGCAAACTTTGCGGCAAGTGTAGGATTCTGCGTGGGCGCAATGCAGAAGAACTTTATGCTGACTACATCAGCGGCAAATGTTCATATATGAAAATAACATTACAAATAAGAGACAATATACTATGACGAAGAAGGCTATAATTATGGGTGCTACAAGTGGCATCGGACGTGAAACGGCAATACTCCTTATGCAGAAAGGTTGGATGGTTGGCGCATGTGGACGACGTACGGATAAACTTGAAGAACTCAGGCATGACTACCCGAACAACATCTTCACAAAAGCAATAGATATCACACAAGACGATGCTCCCAACAAGTTGCTTTCGTTGATTGACGAGATGGGTGGCATAGATTTATATCTCCACGTGTCAGGCATAGGTTTCCAAAACAAAGCACTTGACACCGAGATTGAG
>JAUNQM010000247.1 GCA_030536165.1 Prevotellaceae bacterium
ATAGGTTTCGTCGAAATATCGAAATTTCGAAAAGTACCTCCCAATCCCCTACAACCTATTGTCGTCTGTTCATTGCATCAATGCATTTCCTTTATTCTTTGTTCCTCGGATAGCTTGCAAATGAGGAGCGTGTCGTCTTTCTCTGCTACGATATAACCGTCGAGTCCTTGCACCACAACTTGCTTCTCTTCAGTTGTGTGGACAACGCAGTTGTGACAGTCGTAGAGTTTTATGTCTGCGCCAATCATAGCATTGCCATACAGGTCTTTCTGACTTTCCTGAAGCAGTGAGCCCCATGTGCCGAGGTCGCTCCATCCGCAATTAGCTGGATGCACATAGATGTCGTCAGCCTTTTCCATAATGGCATAGTCGATAGACGTGTTTTCGCAGTCTGGGAATATTTTGTTCACTTCTTCCTGCTCTTGCGGAGTGTTAAACACCGGCATAAGGTCTTCAAAGATTCTTGCCATCGTTGGCTGATAGATGCGGAATGCGTTAATGATAGTTTCTACGTTCCAAACAAAGATGCCCGCGTTCCAGAAGTAGTCTTTCTGGCTTACGTATTTATTAGCCGTGGCAATGTCTGGTTTCTCGTGGAATGAATCTACACGGTAAAGCTCTTTATAACGCGACGTTGATTCCTGAAGGTCTGCCTGTATGTATCCATAGCCAGTTTCAGGACGGTTAGGCGTAATGCCGAGTGTTACCATCGCATCAGACTCGCTGACGAAGTTCAGACTGTCATTGACGATACGCTGGAATTCAGCCGTGTTGAGCACGATGTGGTCGCTTGGAGTCACAACAATATTGGCGTTCTTGTCGGTCTTCTTTATCTTCCAGCTTACGTATGCGATACATGGAGCAGTGTTGCGCCGGCATGGTTCGAGCAGTATGTTGCTTTTAGGCACCATCGGCAGTTGCTCTTTTACGATTGAGGCATAATCGGCATTTGTCACTACCCACACATTGCTGTCGGGCACGATGCCTTTGAACCTATCGACCGTAAGCTGAAGGAGTGACTTGCCGCAGCCGAGTACGTCGATAAACTGTTTCGGTCTTTTCTGTGTGCTCATAGGCCAGAAACGACTGCCTACGCCACCTGCCATTACTACAATGTGATTCATGTCTGTTGTCGGTTTAGTTTTCTAGCAATTCTAGTGGGTCTAGACATTCTAGTGCTTAATGCTTTTTCTTAGTTACGTTTCTTATAATAAGGTATGCGATTCCGATGACTACGAGCGCAATGATTGTTATCTTGATGTAGTCGGCATATTCCACAATCTTATCGTTCAACTGGTCTTCAGGCACAACCTTGTGGAGTTGCCATCCGAGGAAAGCAAGAATAGAGTGCCATGCTGCAGCACCGATGGTTGTATATAGTAGGAACTTGCCGTAATGCATCTTTGCCAATCCTGCAGGGATAGATATGAGGTGGCGTATGCACGGCACCAGACGTCCGATAAGTGTTGATACCACACCGTGGTCATCGAAGTAGCGTTCAGCGCGTTCTACCTTTTCCTGATTCAACAGGCATAGTTTGCCGAGTTTGCTGTTGGCAAACTTATACACGAGTGGTCTGCCAATGAAGAACGACACCCAGTAGTTGATGCTTGCCCCAACGTCGGCACCCAGTGTGGAAAACAGTATCACGAGCCAGATGTTTATGCTTCCGCTTGCAGCGTGATATGCTGCTGGAGTCACAACAAACTCTGACGGTACCGGCACCACGGTGCTCTCAAGCAACATCAGGAAGAAAATCCATCCGTAGTTCAGGTTTGCAAGTCCTGCTTGTATTATTCCCATTTATATCGGTTGTTGGTTATCGGTTATTGGTTGTAGGTTGTTCGATGCTTCGATAATTCGATATTTCGAAGCATCGAAATGCCTTAACAGGGGGCTTTACTTTTGCTGTTTTGCCCAAGAGTCTTTCAGTCCAACGGTCTTGTTGAACACGAGTTTGTCGGCAGTTGAACTGAGGTCTTGAGTGAAGTATCCGATGCGCTGGAACTGCAGATAGTCGCCTGGCTTCTTTTCTGCAAGGTATTTTTCTACGTAGCAGTTCTTCAATGTTGTCAGCGACTCAGGGTTGAGCAGTTCACGGAAGTCACGTTCGTCTGCGCCAGGATTCTCCACGTTGAACAGACGGTCGTAGATTCTTACCTCTGCAGGCAGGCAATGCTTTGCGCTTACCCAGTGAAGCGTACCCTTAACCTTGCGGTTCGCGCCTTCCATTCCACTCTTGCTCAGTGGGTCGTATTCAGCATAGATTTCCTCAATGTTGCCGTCGGCATCCTTCTTCACGCCCGTACATTTAATAATGTATGCGTTCTTGAGTCTTACTTCGCGGTCGATAGAGAGGCGGAAGAACTTCTTTGGAGCATCCTCCATAAAGTCGTCGCGTTCAATCCAGAGTTCGCGTGAGAATGTGATAGTATGTGTACCATCGGCCTCGTTCTCAGGGTTGTTGATAGCCTCCATTTCCTCCGACATGTCTTCTGGGTAGTTCGTGATAATCAGTTTCACAGGATTGATTACAGCCGATACGCGGCAAGCCTTTGCGTTGAGGTCTTCGCGTACGGCAGCCTCTAACAGAGCCATGTCGTTGAGTGCGTCGAACTTAGTGTAGCCGATTGAGTCGATAAATTTGCGTATGCTTTCAGGCGAATAACCGCGACGACGCATGCCACAGACTGTCGGCATACGAGGGTCGTCCCATCCGTCAACGAGTTTCTCATCGACCAACGCCTTCAGTTTGCGCTTACTCATCACCGTGTATGTGAGGTTCAAACGGTTGAACTCAATCTGGCGCGGACGGTAGTCGTTGATGCCAGTTGTCGCCTGCAATTCATCTACGAAGTGGTCGTAGAGTGGGCGGTGAGGCACAAACTCAAGCGTGCAGATTGAATGAGTCACGCCCTCGAAGAAGTCACTCTGTCCGTGGGCGAAGTCATACATAGGGTATGCATGCCACTTATTGCCCGTACGATGGTGCGGAGTGTGGATGATTCTGTAGATAATTGGGTCGCGGAAGTGCATGTTAGGGTTAGCCATGTCGAGCTTTGCACGCAGCACCATGCTGCCTTCTTCCACTTCTGGAGTATTCATCTTGTTGAAGAGCTCAAGGTTCTCCTCGATAGGTCGGTCGCGGAAAGGACTTGCAACACCAGGCGTAGTCGGCGTACCTTTCTGCTCTGCAATCTGCTCCGATGTCTGCTCGTCAACGTATGCCTTGCCCTGCTTAATCAGTTCAACGGCAAAGTCCCACAACTTCTGGAAGTAGTCAGAAGCATAATATACGTTAGCCCACTTGAATCCGAGCCACGAAATATCGTGCATGATAGAGTCAACATACTCGGTGTCCTCCTTCGAAGGGTTAGTGTCGTCGAAGCGGAGGTTGCACGTGCCACCATAGTTTTCGGCAACGCCGAAGTCCATGCAGATAGCCTTTGCATGTCCTATATGGATGTATCCGTTAGGCTCTGGCGGGAAGCGAGTCTGTATTCTTCCACCGTTCTTACCCTCGGCAAGGTCTTCTTCCACAAACTGTTCCACGAAGCTCTTGCTCTTTTTTACGTTCTCTTCTTGTCTGATTTCTTCCATTTTATATATGATTTATTGCTATTACTTTGAAAACAGCTACAAAGATAATAATAAAATCTGATTTCTTGCATTTTTGCGTCATACTTTTTTCTATGATTTTGTTTTATCGCAAGCATTCTTTTGAATTGCAAAGGCGGATAACGTGTTTGCGTGGGTAAGTTGAACGAATGCTTTTCTTCACTCGACGCTGATGCTCGGAAAAAAGTTGATACAACTTTTGGACGAAAGT
>JAUNQM010000248.1 GCA_030536165.1 Prevotellaceae bacterium
TTCTGCAACACAAAAAAATAACGGCACATTCGCAGCAAGTTATTTTGGTGATAACTCCTTCTTTACTTCAGTACCAGCTACAATTGACGTAGAAGGCAAATTGACAGCAGCAGAAGCAATAGATATTGCGCTTGGTGGAAATGCTACAGATGGCTGGACTCTTACAACAACAGAGGGTCTGATTGGAACAAAAGAGGTAAAGAAACTGCTGCGGAATAATAAAGATGAAGGCACAGTAAACGAATGGTCTATTGAAATAGATCCAAAGACGAGTGCAGCTACAATAACGGCTGCGAAAAAGGGTAGAATCCTATATAATAGAGAAGAACCTCGTTTCTTGAATTATACTTCAAGCACATATGACTATATGGTTCTGCCATTTATCTTCCGTAAGGAAGCTGATGTGAAAAAATCTTATTCCATCGCCCCTACTTATATTCGTGAAGGTTTAACGGTAGGTAATCTTGGAACAATCTGTCTGCCATACGCAACAACTTCAACTTCTGGCGCAAAGTTCTACTCAATCGCTGGTAGGAATATGGAAGGCGGAAATCTTACCACAGTGAAGAGCATCAGTCTCAATGCTGTTGAAGGTCAGCTTGAAGCAGGAGTAGCTTACATCTTCCAGGCAACAGATGAAACATTGACGGTAAATTATTCTGGAAATTATGTGTCGTATCCGGTACGTGCAGAAGATAATAATGGACTTTGGGGAGTGTTCGCTGATTATGATTTAAATTGGAGCGAAACCTTTCAGATATATTATGTAGTTTCAGGAAAGAATATCTACTTTGTAAATTCTGACGTTAAGGTTCCTGCATTCCGTGCTTATATATGGATGGGAGGGGTTCCTGAAAACACAGGTGCAAAGGCTGATATTGAAATCATCAATGGTGATATGCCAACAGCAATCGATGGCGTAAATGTAGAGATAGCTCCTGCTGCAGTCAACTACAACATTGCTGGTCAGAAGGTAAATAAGAACTACAAGGGAGTCGTTATCAGCAACGGTAAAAAGTATATCGTAAAATAACAAAAGCAAAAGCTATGAAAAAATATATTGAACCAAAATCAGAACTCATAGAGGTAAATACAGAAAATATTTTGCTCAACGGGTCATATATACCGAATGGTGGTAATACATCGGACAGCGGTATAACAGTAGCAGGTGCAAAGGAAGACGACATTAACAACTTCGGTTGGTAATAGACGTTAAGACTTCAAGGGAAAAAAACAGGGCCGCTGCTTGCTTTTACACCTTATATATAATACGCGTGCGTGCGCGCGATGAGCCGCAAGGGAAAAAAAGTCCTGCTTTTCTGGGATTTTTTTCTAATAGTTGCTATATATTTTATAGATGTGATAGATTATTTATCGTAGTGGCGTTTAAGGCATATTTTAGCCCTCCACACCTCAGGTGTGAACTTTGTGACACCTGAGGTGTGAGATAGGGTAACACCTAAGGTGTGAAGCGAGTGACACCTAAGGTGTGAAGGGCTATGATAATGGATAATTGACAATTGGTAATTGAAGACTGATGGCCGAAAGTGTTTTTGTGTGCCGCGTCTGCTTTATAATAATGAACTAATCTGTGAAAAACGAGTTAATATATGTGAAATTTAAGATTTTATTTGTGAAAACGCATCCGCGGAGTTCAAAGTTTTGATATTTTTGCATCGGATAAGAATTCTGGATAATGAAAAAATCGACTATATGGATAATTAGCATAGTGATGGGCGTGTCGTTCATCTCACTTCTGTTCCTCCAGCTGTCATACATCAATTCGATGGTGAAGATGAAGCAGGAGCAATTTGACGAGTCAGTAAACCGCGCCTTGTATCAGGCGGCGAAGAACCTCGAACTGAAGGAGACGATGAATTATCTTGAAGACGACGTGAAGGAGATGAAGAAAAATTCACTCTTCAAGGAGTCGGTGGTGAGGGATTCAAATGGAGTCGTATCGCAGGCAAGAACGTTCTCTGCCACTGGCAACGACGGAACGACCTTCTCATCTTACACGCTGAAAACGATGCCGACCAAGCCTCAGAACCTGTCGAAATTTGGTTGGAAAGACGAAAGCAACGGTGTGTCGAGTTCGATGCAGGACGTCATAAAGAGTCGTTATGTGTACCAGAAAGCCCTGTTGGATGAAGTCATTTACAGCGTGCTTTACACAGCAAGCGACAAACCGCTGTCGGAGAGAATCAACTTCAAGCACCTTGACCAGGACATACGCAGCGAACTGTCGAACAACGGAATAAAGATGCCTTACCACTTCACAGTGACCACCGCCGACGGACGAAAGGTTTATCAATGCCCAGACTACGTGGAGGATGGCAATGAGAACACGTATTCGCAGACGCTTTTCCGTAATGACCCGCCGGCAAAGATGGGATTGGTGACGATTCATTTCCCTGACATGCACCACTATATTTTCAGCAGCGTGAGGTTCATGATTCCGTCGCTGATATTCCTTGCAGTGCTCCTCGTGACGTTTATTTTCGCAATCTGGGCAGTGTTCCGCCAGAAGAAAGTCAGCGAGATGCGCAACGACTTCATCAACAATATGACCCACGAACTGAAGACTCCAATAAGCAGTATCTCGCTTGCAGCGCAGATGATAGGCGACAAGGACGTGACGAAAAACGAGACGATGATGAACCACGTGAGCAAGGTGATACTCGACGAGAGCAAACGATTGAGGATGCTGGTCGATAAGGTGCTGCAGATGTCGATGTTCGAGAAGGCTGAGTCGGTGCTCAAGAAGACAGAGTGCGACATGAATGAACTGATAGAGAATGTTGTGGAGACGTTCAAACTGAAGGTCGATTATTCGGGCGGTGAGATTACGAGCGACCTCAAGGCGGTGAATGCAACGGCTTTCGTAGATGAAATGCACTTCACGAATGTGATATTTAATCTGATGGACAATGCCGTGAAATACAAAAGCGACGAACATCCATTGAAGCTCAAAATAAAGACTTGGAACGATGCTAAGCACCTTTGCATATCGGTAAGCGACAACGGTTTGGGCATCAAGAAAGACAGTCTGAAGAAAATCTTTGACAAGTTCTACCGCGTCCACACAGGCAATGTTCACAACGTGAAAGGCTTCGGACTGGGGCTTGCGTATGTGAAGAAGATAGTCGAGGCGCATGCAGGGCATATCAGCGTTGAGAGCGAAATAGGCAAAGGCACCCGCTTCACTATCACCCTGCCAAGCCTCTCATAGGTCTCGATAATTCGATAATTCGAAAAATCGAAAGAAATAAAATTAACCCTTAAAATATAATGATTATGAAAAAAGAAATTGATGAAAAGATTAAGCTTCTTCTTTGTGAAGACGACGAGAACCTCGGAATGTTGCTTCGTGAGTATCTCCAGGCAAAAGGTTATATTGTAGATCTCTGTCCAGACGGCGAAGAAGGCTACAAGAAGTTTATTGACGACAGGTTCGACATCTGTGTGCTTGACGTGATGATGCCAAAGAAGGACGGCTTCTCACTTGCACAGGATATCCGCCTTGTAAATGCCGACGTGCCTATCATATTCCTTACAGCAAAAGCACTGAAGGAAGACATTCTCGAAGGCTTCAAGATTGGAGCTGACGACTATATCACTAAGCCTTTCTCGATGGAAGAACTTGTGATGCGTATTGAAGCTATTCTTCGTCGCGTACGTGGAAAGAAGGCAAAGGAGTGCAGCACATACCATATTGGTAAGTTTACATTCGACACTCAGAAACAGTTGCTCATCTACGATGAGACTGGCAAGCAGACAAAGCTTACTACAAAGGAGAACGAACTCCTCACAC
>JAUNQM010000249.1 GCA_030536165.1 Prevotellaceae bacterium
CTATGTTTTATAGTGGCCAGGATAGTAGTGGCGGCCATGCTTTTGTCGGCGATGGCTATACGAAGGGCGACTATTTCCATTTCAACTGGGGTTGGGATGGTGAAGGAAATGGCTATTTCAAAGTTGGAGCGCTGAATGTGTCAGGCTATAAGTTTAACTCATATAATTTTGTTACCATCGGTCTGGAGCCTCGCAAATCTGTTATCGTCGATGGCTTGTGCTATGAAATCATATCCGACTCAACTGTTTGGTTCACATATAAAGATGGTGAGGAATACAGCGAGGCAATATCTATAAAAGAGGAAATAGAGTATGAGGGCAAAACTTATCGTGTGACTGGGTTGGCGAGCAAATGTGTGCCAGAACTGGATTGCATTCCATCTATTCAGGTACCGTGGACGACTCCGATAAAGACAACAGCCGATGCTTTCAGCGATTCTGTCTATAACCACACCGTGCTAATCGTGCCTGATGGCTGCGTCGATGCATACGCAAGTGTTCCATGCTGGAGTCTGTTCAAATGCATAAGGGATAATGCTGGAAACGTTGTTGAATATGGTGACTGGGAGCCTGTTGTTGATGGGATAGGTACATATTCGTCTTCCGTATTGAAAACTGGGAAAACAAAAGATCTGCTTGTTGACTATAGAGAGCGCAAGGGTGTAGAAGATAAGGGGCAGTTTAGGATAAGGAATTGGGCAAACGCAATACCATTGTATGATGTGGATTTACATATTAACTATGATAGATCGACAGGAAATTGCACCATCCCTTACCAATATGCTGGATGGGGAAATTCTGACAATATTGACAGAATGCACGACAGCACGTATGTCTATGTTTCCGATGCACCACATTTTGACCCTTCATACACTTACGATGAATATCCTTGCAAGTACGATGCTGAGACTGGACTGTTCACTTTCAACGTAGTGTATATGTATGGAAACAATCACACGGAAGTGGGTGTAGAGATGTTTCAGGTTGATGGATTCGATAATAGCCTTTCTGCTATATATGACTACGACAAGACTTTTGGCAAGAAGATAGCTGTCAAGATAAAGGCTGGTTCAGGTGTCAAGCAATGCCGGTATGTGTTTGTCGAAGGCGAGATTAGCGCAGACTCTGTGCTAGCCGTGGCACAGCAGATAGCCGATGGTGTTATTGATAGCAAGAGCGCATCGATAGGTCTATCTACCTACAAGCCAGCTTCAGTCAGCAAGACCTACACGATGGTCATAGCGGGCTTTGGCAGGAATGGAGACTTCCGCAATTACACCTCTACGATAGTAAACTACAACGATATTTACGATATGAAGCTTGGCGATGCGAATAAGGATGGTGCGATAGACGTGAGCGACATCACCACCATTGCATCCTGCATCCTCGGCGACAAGCCATCGTCATTCAACCGCTTCTCAGCCGACGTGAATGTTGATGGTGTCATAGACGTGAGCGATATCACCGGTACAGCAACAATGATATTGGGTAAATAAGCCCCCTCCATCTCCCCCCCCCCGAAGGGGAGGGAAGTAGCCTCTCCCAGTTTCCCTCCCTTCGGGGGAGGGCTAGGGTGGGGCCGCAAAACCGCAAACCGCAATAAAATGAAAAAGATTCTGATTTTTACTTTAGTATTATTCTCTGCAATGGTAGCTGATGCGGCTATTGACAAGTCGCAAATGCAGGTGGCTTATACCGCAAAGACAGCAGGGAAGGTTGATTTCACGGTGTATAACAAGGCTGACGACAAAGGCTTCGTCATTCTCGATAACCAAGATCAGGTGCTTGGCTACTCTGACCGTGGCAGTTTCGACTACGACAAGATTCCCGACAACATGAAGTGGTGGCTGAGCCAGTATCAGGAGCAGATTGAGAGTGGTGCTCGATTCTTTAATGATGAGGATGATGGCGATGACTCAATCGTTGTTCATCCGCTTTTAGGCGATATCGAGTGGTCGCAGGGCTATCCTTATTGCGCGTTTTGCCCGACGCAAAGTGGATATTATTGTGTGGTAGGTTGTGGCGCAACTGCTATGTCGCAGATTATGCTCTATCACAAATGGCCATTAAGTGGGCACGGCTATTACGAGTATGAATGGAATAACGGGACAATATCACGCAATTTCAACAAGTCCGTCTATGACTGGGACAACATGCTGCCTTTCTATCGCGATGATGCATATACTGACCTCCAAGCATCAGCGGCAGCCAGATTGTCGGTTGATGCAGGTGTGAGCATAAAAATGAAATATGGCACCAGTTCGAGCGGTTCAAATCTGTATTCGCCATACTATGCGTTTCCTCGCACTTTCGCTTATTCAAATAATATTAGGTATTTATACCGTAATAGTTTTACCCTTGAGGAATGGGAAGGCATTCTTCGAGATGAAATTGATGCCGAAAGACCTGTATTCTATCGTGGGCAGAACACAAGTGGTCATGCTTTTGTCTGCGATGGCTATACTAAGGGCAACTATTTCCATTTCAACTGGGGGTGGGATGGTGAAGGAAACGGCTATTTCAAAATAGGAGCACTGAATGTAATGGAACGTAAATATAATTCATGGAATTTTATTATCGTTGGCTTGGAACCTCGCAAATCTGTTATCGTTGATGGACTTTGCTATGAAATCATTTCCGACTCAACAGCTTGGTTCACATATAAGGATGGTGAGGAATATAGCGAGGCAATATCTATAAAGGAGGAAATAGAGTTTGAAGGCAAAACCTACCGCGTGACAGGACTTGCAGGCAAATGCGTACCAGAACTGGATTGCATTCCGTCGATTCAGGTGCCGTGGACGACTCCGATAAAGACAATGCCTGACGCTTTCAGCGATTCAGTCTATAGCCACACCGTGCTTATCGTCCCTGATGGCTGCGTAGATGCATACGCAAGCAATTCATTCTGGAGTATGTTCAAGTGCATAAGGGATAATGCTGGAAACGTTGTTGAATATGGTGACTGGAAACCTGTTGTTGATGGGGTAGGTACATATTCTTTTTCCGTCATGGAAGGTGGAACAGCCTCCAATTTGCTTGTTGACTATAGAGAACGCAAGGATGCAGAAGGCAAGGGGCAATTTAGGGTAAAGAATTGGTCTAATGCAATACCCCTGTACGATGTGTATTTACATATTGACTATGATAGCGCTACAGGCAATTGCTCCATCCCTTACCAATATGCTGGATGGGGAAATTCTGACAATATTGACAGAATGCACGACAGCACGTATGTCTATGTTTCCGATGCACCGCATTTTGACCCTTCATACACTTACGATGAATATCCTTGCAAGTATGATGCTGAGACAGAAATGTTCACTTTTAATTTGGTTTATATGTATGGTAACAATCACTCGGAAGTAGGTGTAGAGACGTTCCATATAGATAGACTTGATAAAAGTATGTCTGCCATCTACGACTACGACAAGACTTTCGGTAAGAAAATAGGTGTAAGGATAAATGTAGGTGACGGCATCGAGTCGTGCAAGTATGTGTTTGTCGAAGGTGAGATTAGCAAAGACTCTGCAGCAGTCGTGGCACAGCAGATAGCCGATGGGGGCATTGAGGGCAATAAAGCAGTCATAGGCTTATCTACCTACAAGCCAGCCTCTGTCAGCAAGGACTATACGATGGTTATAGTTGGTTTCGACAGAAACGGCGTGATGCGTAATTTCATATCACCGGTCTTCAACTACAACGACATCTACAACATGATGCTTGGCGATACAAACAAAGATAAGTCTATCGACGTAAGCGATATTACGACCATTGCGTCCTACATCCTCGGTGACAAACCATCGTCATT
>JAUNQM010000250.1:0-1440 GCA_030536165.1 Prevotellaceae bacterium
TTGTCCTGCCACTTTCATTGCATTCCAAGCGTATGCATATTGGCGCAGGAAGTCAAGTGTACGTTCCGATGGCCCGAAATGTTTTTGAGTAGAAGATTTTGAAGGAGTAAAGTTCATCATAGGCATTTTATTTCTTTTATATAACTAACGAGTTATTTCATTATTTATTATGCGGTAACAACAATTTTTTTTCATTATTGTTCTCTGTGCATTTTGCAGATACGCCTTGCGTAGCAAGAGCTCGTTATTAAAACTCGAATGTGGCAATGAGAGGGAGATGGTCGCTGTAGCCTTTCTGGTAGAAGTTGCCTCGGTATGTGCGGCGAGGCATGAGCTTTTCTCCTTCACCTTGTAGGAGGAATGGCTGATCGTTGATGAATGTGTGTTTGAGTTTTTCGATTATTTTACCTCGAATAAGAATGTGGTCGAGGCTTCCCCATTGTCCTTGAAACTTGTATGTACCTTCTGCTCCATTCGTGCCTTTCGCATCCCTTGTGGTATTGATGAATCCGTGTGAATAGAATTCTTTTAGCGAGGCATCGTCTTTGTAGTCGTTGAAATCTCCTGTTACGATAATAGAGTGGGAGAGGGGCATGGTGCTTATTCGATTGAGAATAGTGTTGGCTGCACGCAATCGGTAAGGGCGCGTCTTGCGTTCACCATCCCTTCTACTTGGAAAATGAACGACAAAAACTTCAATCGTGTCGCCGCTCCTCAGTTCTCCTGACACATGGAGGATGTCTCGTGTAGGCCTTTCGTCGTCTTCATGGTTAACGGTCAGCGACTCTATGTTATAAATATGAAAGGAGGTCGGTTGGTAGAGTAGGGCAACGTCGATTCCGCGTTCATCGTTGCTGTTGGTAATGACGTATTCATAGCCTGCGTTGCGAATGATTGAGCGTTTGGACAGGTCGCGCATCACGGTGTCGTTCTCAACTTCCGTAAGGCACACAATGTCTGGTAGTCGGTTTTGTTCACCGCACGATATGATTTCACGCCCAATATTGTTTAGTTTTGCCCAATATCGGGTTGGAGTCCATTGCTTTTCTGATGTAGGGAGAAAGTCGTAATCGTTCTTCAGACTGTCGTGCTGGCAGTCAAAAAGGTTTTCGCAGTTGAGTTCTACGAGTGTGAATAAGGATGCAAGTAGCAGACCAATGCTCATGAAGTCATTTACAATTTACGACTTACAACTTTAGTATTCATAGCATCCAATAGAAGGCTTGGCGCTTCTTGTCTTTCCGCGGAGGTCTATCTTCAATGCTGTGACAGGGTCGGCAGCACCTATAGCCTTAGAGATTGAGTCAAGATGGAAGTCGTAGCGTAGGCTGTCGTGGTTTATTTCCTTGAAGTTAAGATGGGAATGAACAGTGCTGTCGTTGCTTTCAAAAATAATATTCTTGAGAGCCTCGTTCTCAACTTCTGGTGTCTTTATAAGAC
>JAUNQM010000250.1:1450-3800 GCA_030536165.1 Prevotellaceae bacterium
CGTAGTTATAAGTTGAAAGCGTGTCGCCGCTACCGAGAATCTCATCGTCTTTCAGTCCAGTGATGATGCTGTTATACACGGTCATGTTGGTCAACGGATAGCTTATACCTTCATTGGTGTTAGTGAACAAGAGAGCATAGCCAGAAGAGTTGAGGGCATAGAACTGAGCTATGGTGCAGTTGTTGATGGTTACGTCCCCTCCGCAAACATAGATGCAGTTAGAAAGTGCATTTGTAAACTGGCAATTAAAGAAGCCAACAGCACAATTTGTGAGCTTCACACCGTAGCCTTCGCTATTGTGGACAATAGTGTTCTGCATCATAAGTTTGCCTTTCTTTGTATCCGACGAATCGCAGACAATTGCATCGTAGGCGCTATGAATGTCGGCGAAAGATATTTCATTATCGTATGATGATTCGTAGAAGTGTATGCCTTTCCATTGACCACTTAGGTTGTTGTAAGGCAGATAAGGGAACATGCGGTCTAATCGGTCGCCACGGAGGGTTATGAATTTATCCTGCGTACCGTTAGCAATCAGTTTTCCATAGACGTCTATGCCGGCAGAATCATGGAAATAAAGAGTAGTACCTGGCTTGATGGTAAGGGTCGCGGCTTCCTTGACAGTAATGCTGCCGAAGATGACAATAGGTGTTTCACCGCCAAGCTGCGTGTCTTGTGTGATGACAACGTCAGTCATCTTTTCGGCATTGATTGAAGTTGCGGTGAGGGTGATGGCTTGCACGTTCCCGCTTTCGTGGGTAAAGATAAGTTTGTCTTCAAGTTTTGTGAAGTCAGGCGTAGCATTCTTTGGTGGCAGTACTTCCACGAAAACGCGGATACTGTCGCCCTTGCGAATCTCGATGTCAGAAGTCTGGTATCCTGTTGAGGCTACGAGAGCCGTGCCATCGACATTCACGCGAAAACCGCTTTGATTGCCGCTTTGCAGTCTTACATTTGAGAGCCGAATGCCGCTTTCGCTGTCGTTGAACACCCAGAAACTCTTTGTGGAACTACTTGTCTTAGTGAATACTGTATCGAGAGTAATAGTGTCAGACTCGAATGTGAGTAGGTTTGACTTGTTCAGTTCGCATGAGTCGTTATCCTCACAGCCAACGATGGTTGCGGTGAATATTGTCGAAAGTAAATAAAATAAAATCTTTTTCATCAATAATAAAAACGCATAAAAGGCTTTTTTATTGTTTACTTATTGCCTAAACAACTAACAAGCCAGTGCAATCGCTACTATTGCAATAGCAAGTCCGATAAGCTGTAGGGCTTTAAGTTTCTCTTTGAAGAAGATTACGCCAATGATTGCAGCAAGGCAGACGATACCTATATTATAAATAGGATAGAACGTGCCTGTCGGTAGGCATGCAAGTGCGTGGAGGATGCAACTTGTGCAGCCTGTGTTAATCAATCCAAGGATAACGCCTCCGACGATTGCCTTCCACGTCAGACGATGCTTCTTGAAACTGCCTTTCACAATGCAGACAATGAGCGAGAACAGCGAAGCCATGATGAAGATGCATACGGTGAGAATGTTGATAAGCTGTTCGCTGACAGTTGGATTATCAGCGAAATCAACCTCAACCGAATGTTGCACAATCTTCATCGAGAAGTCGGAAATGCCAAATAGGAAAAAGACACCAGTGAGTGTAAGGATTGATTTTATTCGTCGTATTCGGTCAGTCTTCGACTTCTTCTCGTCTCGTTCCTGCGGCTTGTTCGGCACAATTATAAATATGAGTGCAACGATAATCAATCCAACTGCAAGCCATGAAGGTGAAGGCTGGGCGAGGAAAAGCCAGCTGAACAATACTGGAAGTATTAGCGAAGCACGTGCCGCAGCGGTAGTCAGGGCAATGCCGCTTCGCCATGTGGACCAGTCCATCACGATGAAACCAAACGAGAACAACGCACCTTGTATGGCGGTGAGAAGGATTCTGTAACTGAACACTGAGTTCTGTAGGTTTTCGGCAGAAAGGCAACTCGTGTCGCCCCCGATGCCTAACACAGGGATAAGGCTGAATATGATGCCTGTAACGTAGTTGAATAAGATACCTTGTTCACTGTCTATCTTAAACTGCTGGAACAGTCGCAGCATCACTGCGAACATCGAACCGCATATTATAGCAATTATTAAATATATCATAGCGCTGCAAAGTTACGATTAAGTGAGCGATTTTCCAAATTTATTTGAAAAAATCCGAGCGTGAGTAACTAAAACCGAAGGTTAAAGTTACGATTAAGTGAGCGATTTTCCAAATTTATTTGAAAAAATCCGAGCGAGAGTAATTTCGACGAAGTCAAAGTTACGAATAAGCGAGCGAAAAACAAAATTTATTTTGAT
>JAUNQM010000025.1 GCA_030536165.1 Prevotellaceae bacterium
GTGGACAAACATCGAAAAGCAAGCCGACGAGCTATCACAGTACTTCTCACTGATATGGGTGCCGCAGAGCGGAAACTGCAACAGCAGCTACAACCAAATGGGATATACGCCTGTCTATTACTTCAACCACGACAGTTCGTTTGGCTCTGAATCACAACTGCGGTCAATGATTTCCACATTCAAGAATAAAGGCACTGGCATCATTGCCGATGTGGTAATCAATCATCGCAATAACCTCGGACAAAATGGTTCGTGGACTGACTATCCGTCGGAGCAATACAAGGGCACAGACTATTCCATGACATCGACAGATATTTGCCGCAACGACGATGGTGGAAAGACTCTCACTTGGGCAAACAGCAACGGAGTGGCTCTGAGCAGCAACAGCGACACGGGCGACGACTGGGATGGTTGCCGCGATTTGGACCACAAGAGCACCAATGTGAACCGCGTTATCAAGACTTATCTCTCATATCTGATAAACGATTTGGGCTACGCTGGCTTCCGCTATGATATGGTGAAAGGCTATTCAGCTTCGTTTACCAAAGACTACAACCTGGCTGCACGACCTGCGTTCTCCGTGGGCGAATACTGGGATAGTAGCACAAAGATAAAACAATGGATTAACGCTTCCGATGATGCTACGGTGCCTTCACGCGCATTCGACTTCCAGTTCCGCTACCGTGTGCGCGACGCTATCAACGGCAACAACTGGAATCTGCTTTCTGCATCGAAGGAGAGCGATGCAGGCATACCTCTTATATATAATGCCACATACCGCGATAATGCTGTAACCTTTGTTGAGAACCATGACACGGAGTATCGCAGCAGCAGTTCACCGCAAGACCCACTGAAGAAAGACACCCTTGCAGCCAACGCTTTTATGCTGGCTATGCCTGGTGTGCCGTGTGTGTTCCTAAAGCATTGGACTGCTTACAAACAAGAGATTAAGTCGATGATTGAAGCTCGTCGGCTCGCTGGCATCAAAGCCGAAAGCAATTATGAGTTCGTGAGCAGCAACATTCCGTACATGGCTGTAAAGACCGAGAAACTCATTGCCGTTGTTGGTGCTAATACCACTATCTATCACCCTTCGGCAGCCGAATGGACTGAGGTGCTGCAAGGAAAGGGATACAGATACTACCTTGCAAATTCGCTCAACACGGCATGGCTCGATAAAGCTTCGGGCGAATACGAGGACGGCATTACTGTTACAGCAAAGGCTGTGACCGATAACGTGTCGGCACAACTCGTATATAGCATCAACGGTGGCGAATGGACTCTTATCGCTACAGGCGGAACGATTCCTGTAACGCAGAACTGCACCGTGAAGTGTGGGCTTATGCTCAATGGCGTTGTCAGCGGCATCGGGTCACGCACTTACACCATCAACCATTTCGAACCTCACACTGTGACTGTATATGTCAGGAACGAGAACCAGTGGCAGAAGATGAACTTCTATGCGTGGGATATGAATAATAAGGAACTGAATGGCTCATGGCCTGGACGTGCCATCACCGACACAGTAGTCAAAGGTGGATTCACTTGGTATCGCCAGAACTTCAACATCACATCGAAAGACTATTACTTCAACCTCGTCTTCTCTACTGGTACAGGTACGCCGCAGACCGTCGATGTGAACCATGTGACTGAAGATTCTTATTTCGTAATCACAACCTCACGCAACGGTGACAAGTATCAGGTGGCAGAGACCGACTGCGTGATTCTCGGCGATGCCAACGACGACGGTACGGTTGACGTGAGCGACATCACATGTATTGCCAACTATATTCTCACGTCGAAACCGACAACGGCATTTTCTTTCCGTAATGCAGACATCAATCTCGATGGAGTTATCAATGTCAGCGATATAACTGCTACGGCCGCAAAGATTCTCGGGGCAGACAAGAAAGCGTTTAAGGTTGGTGCGGACATTGGCTGGTACACACAGATGGAGAGTCAAGGCTACACCTTCCAGAATGCAAGCGGGCAGACTGTCTCGTGTCCAAGACTCATGAAGGAGTATGGCTGCGACATCATTCGTCTGCGTGTATGGGTCAATCCTTCCGACGGATGGTGTGGCAAGGACGACCTCATCACAAAGGCAAAGGCTGCTGTGGCTGAAGGCATGGACGTGATGGTTGACTTCCATTTCGGCGACAGTTGGTGCGACCCTGGTCAGCAACCTATACCTGCCGCATGGAAAGGCCACACTGCTGCCCAGATGGCAACAGACATTGACACTCATGTGCGCGACATTCTTTCCTCGCTCACTACCGTGGGCATTGTGCCGAAATATGTGCAGATAGGCAACGAGACCGACAATGGTTTCCTTTGGGACACAGGCAGCGCATCGAAGAATCCATCGCAGTATGCCGCCCTGCTAAAAGCTGGCTGCAATGCTGCAAAAGCCGTGTGCCCAGACATCAAGACAATTATCCACATTTCAAACGCATGGAAGATGAGCGTATATCAGTGGCAGTTTGAATCTATATTCCAACCTTACGGAGTAGATTTCGATATTCTCGGCATGTCGCTTTATCCATCTTACACCACCGAGATGACAGCATCGGAATGCATTGCCCAGTATATAGAAAATGTGAAGACTATCTACAAGAAATACGGGAAAGACTGTATGCTTGTTGAGGTGGGACTGCCTGTCGATGGCACAGATTCGCCTGCTATGATGAAGGACATATTGCAACGTTCGCAATACAGCACCGACGGACATTGCCTCGGAGTGCTTTACTGGGAACCTGAAAGCTGGAGTTCATGGTATAACTACAAACTTGGCGCTGCCACCGCCAACGGAAAGACAATACGCATGAATGCTATCTTCGAAGCATTCAAGAATAGATAAAGAAAACATCCCCGACTATCAAAGTAGTTCGGGGATGTTTCTTTTGTGCGCCTGACAGGAATCGAACCTGCACGCCTTTCGGCACTAGATCCTAAGTCTAGCGCGTCTGCCAATTCCGCCACAGGCGCGTTGCTTCTTAAGCGGATGCAAAGGTAATAAAATTTATTAAAAACAAGAAACATATTATAAAAAACTTTATATAAACGCCAAAAATCATTTTTTTTATTAACTTTGCATGCGATTATAACCCATTCTAATCTCATAACACAATGAAAGTAGCAATAGTTGGTGTAAGCGGAGCTGTAGGACAGGAATTTCTCCGCGTGTTGGCCGAAAGGGATTTCCCAATCGACAAACTTGTTTTGTTTGGTTCGGAACGTAGTGCCGGACGAAAGTATGCGTTCAAAGGTAAAGAATATGAAGTGAAACTTCTTCAGCATAATGATGACTTCCGCGACATAGATGTTGCGTTCACGTCGGCAGGCGCTGGTGTGTCGAAGGAGTTTGCTGAAACGATTACCAAGTATGGTTGTCTGATGATTGACAATTCAAAGGCTTTCCGCATGGATGATGATGTACCGTTGGTTGTGCCTGAATGTAATGCGAAGGATGCCCTTTGCCGTCCGCGCAATATCATCGCCAACCCTAACTGCACGACAATTATGATGGTGACGGTGCTGCAGCCTTTGGAGAACATCAGCCACATCAAACGCATCCACGTGGCAAGTTATCAGAGTGCATCTGGCGCAGGTGCTGCGGCTATGGCTGAACTGGAACAGCAGTATCGTGAGATATGCGAAGACAAGCCTGTCACAGTAAAGAAGTTCGCTCATCAGCTTGCTTACAATGTGATTCCGCAGATTGATGTGTTCCAAGACGATGGCTATACGCTTGAAGAGAAGAAGATGTATGGCGAAACTCGTAAGATTATGCACTCCGACGTTGCTTGCTCGGCTATGTGCGTAAGAGTTTCCACTCTCCGTTCTCACTCCGAGAGTGTATGGATTGAAACAGAAAAGCCTATCAGCGTTGCTGAGGCTCAACAGGCAATAGCAAAGGCTCCAGGCTGCACGCTGATGGACGACCCTTCTAACCTCGTATATCCTATGCCGTTGTTCACTGCTGGCAAGGACGATATTTATGTTGGTCGTATTCGCAAAGACCTTGCTAATGAGAATGGCCTCACCTTCTGGCTCAGTGGTGACCAGATACGCAAGGGTGCTGCACTCAATGCCGTGCAGATTGCAGAGTATTTATATAAGGTAGGAAATATCAAGTAATAAAAATCGCCGAGCAAAACACTCGGCGATTTTTTATTTATTCTTTGAAGAAGACCTTGTTTGCACCTGAGGTTATCTTCACGTATTCTGGATGCTGCTGGGCGAAAGACTCCATGTGGCGCACACGCTTTTCCTCTAAAATCTCATCAACGGCTATAAGTATGCCTGTTTCCTCAACGTCGCCAAAGCCGTAGTTGATTGCTGTGCCAAACAGTTTCATCGTAGGACTGAGGTTCATATACGCATTCACAAGTGGAGGTATATTGAGTCCGAGCTTACGCACTTCGCGGTTCAGGATGCGATAGTCTGCCCTGAAATCTTCTTCCGAGAAGAGTGCTTCAAGTTCGTCTTCTGGCGTTTCGAGTGCGAGAGGCTTCATTGGAATCACGAGGTTCTCCTTGTCGTCGAAATGTTTTTTCAAGAAATAGAGTATCATATCGCGGCCTTTTCTGATGTATGAAGGATACATCGTCATCTTGCCGAAGAAGTACTTGCAGTCAGGGAAGAGAACCATAAGAGCACCGAGACCGTCCCAGAGGTTGTCGAGAGCAAACAGCGACTTCGGATTGTTGCGTGTATTCTGATATTCGAGCGACACGTATGAGCGTCCGAGTTCTATGGTCTGCGGCAGGTATTCTTTTATGAACTTGTCGGAGAAATGGAACATGTGGCTCGTGGCAAGTATCGGCTGTCCTTCTTCGTTGAAGTCCATATCCTTGCCCAATATGTATCTGTAGCCACCTATAATCTCCTCTTCTTCAGGATTCCACACTATGAGCTGCTTATAGCAGTTGTCGCATGTGTCGAACTCATCGAGGTCGTATGCCTTGCCCGTGCCTCCGCCTGCTGCGCGGAATGCAATCTCTCGCTGGCGACCAATCTCAAGCAATGTGTTCGGTGCGTTATGCTGAGTCACAATGTAAATCTCATTGCGGCTCTTATTGGTCATTCGAAGGCGTTTGTCCTCAGTAAGCTCTGACTTCAGAACCTCCTTTGGTATCGGGGCTATAATCTTCTCTTCCATTATGTTGGTTTTAGTTTCTTTGTCGGTTGTGCGGTTAAGTGCGACCCCGCTGGGGTCGATGTGGAGAGGTTTAGGTCATCCGCAGGTCTGCGACCCGCGGTTACTTAAAGTCCGACCTCTCCGAGGTCGTAATTGATAATAGTTCTACATTCTCAATTATAAAAGATACACTTGTTCTCTCACCCACTGTGCCCATTCATTCGGGGTTTTGCTCTTGTCGAAAGTCTGCCACGGGATAGGCTTTCCTATCTTTATCTTGTAGGTTTTATGACAGTTCTTATACATCTCATCTACGAGAAACAGCATCGCTATGTTCACCTTTATGTGCAATTTCTTGCACCAATTTGCAAGGTTGTAGAAGAAATCAGAGTTTCTTCCGCCGAAATAGATTGGCACGACGTCGCGCTGCGTCTGTACACTTTTCACGATGAACGTCTTTGTCCACGGCAAGTCGCGTATCGTTCCATCGGGTTGTTTGCGCGAGCAAAGCCCTGCCGGATACATCAGCATGTGGCTCTGGCTCTTAAATCCAGCCTCGACGATTGCAGGAAACTGGCGACTTTGTGCGCCGGTCTTGTTAATTGGAATCGATAGCGGTGCCAGGCCTGGCAGGTTCATGAGTATGTCGTTTACGAGATAACGGAAGTTTCCGTCGTATTTCTTGCCTATCACCGAGCCTAACGACACGCCGTCAGGACCGCCAAGCGGATGGTTGCTGACGAAGGTGTAGAGCCTTCCATCGTCCTTTGACGGCAGGTTTTCCTCGCCTTCCACGTCGAGAGTAAGGTCGAGATAGCGCACGCAGTCGGTGAGCCATTCCGTGCCTGTGAGGTTACGACTCTCCCACAAATAGCGGTTCACCTCATCCTCGTGGACTATCTTCTTCAGCCAATTCACAAGGAATCGCGGAATGTATCGCGCCTTCTTCCCAGCCTTTGCCGCAAGGATTTTATCTATGTCAACGGTCTTTTCCATTATCTACAAATTCAATTTGCAAATTTAGCACATTATTCTGACAAATGTGCATTTTTATAGAAAAATATTTTCATCGATTTGTAATTTGTAAAATTTTCCTCCCATACACCTTATTTATATAACGCGCACATGCGCGCGTGCGCACGCGTATATGAGCCGTTTTTGAGAAAAAGTCCTGCTTTTTGCAGTATTTTTTTCTATAGTTGCTATAGTTTTTATAGTTGCTACTGAATGTAGCTTGTAGATGCTTATATCGCTATTTTTAGCCCTTCACACCTAAGGTGTTACAAACGTCATTCCTAAGGTGTGAGGGGTGGTGACACCTGAGGTGTGACACGAATTACACCTAAGGTGTGAAGGCCTAAAATAAGGGATAACTCACGCTGAGAATTGCAAAATGCGTGGATTGGAGGCTTATCGCGTGACGGTTAGAAGCCCGTATTGTCCTGTGCATGTGACGTTTGCATATCGCCACAGCTGTTCCCCGCCTTCGCCCGACGTAACGACACCACTCATATTCAGATTGTAATGTCTGCCGCAGTAGTCGCACTTCACCTCGGTCGTGTTTTTGGTCCACGTGAGTGGTCGGTTAGGCGTGTACGCCCCTGCGTTGGCGTAGCAGTTGCGGCATTGTGCGTCAAACGCGACGAATTTCCCGTTGAAAACGTCGTAGCCGACAATGATTCCGTTGTTAGCGCCCAGCTGATAGTTGGCATAATTTTCTATCTCCGTGGTGATTGCAACTTCCTCCGTCTTCTGTCCATCGCTCGTAGAAAGCACCACATAATTCACGCCACCTGACGTCTTTGTACTTATCTTGACGAAGATATTGCTGTTAGGCGTGAGTGCTGCAGCCATGAGACCATTCTGGTGAAGTTTGTTGTCGAAACGGAAGAAACACGCATACGGAGGGCGGTCGGTGAGGTCGTCGGAGCATGCTGTGAGCGTCATGAGGGCAATTAGTATGAGAGACACACTACGTCCCGAATGAGATCCTGAATCAAGTTCAGGATGACGAGAAAACTTTCTGAGGAAGCGGACTGGGTACAATACACTTAGATACCCCACTACAAGCACAGTGAGGAAGACGAGTATTACATCGGCAACATGCACGCTTACAGGGTAAGAATCAACGATAAAATTGCCGCTGCTGCTGCCGAGTGCTATCACGCCGTAGGTCTGCTGCACCCAACAAAGCACCAGTCCAATCGCTATGCCTACCACTGCACCTATGGTGGAAATGAGCCAGCCTTCGAACAGGAAGATGCGCGAAATGAGACGATTGTCGGCTCCGAGTGCGCGGAGCGTCTCCACGTCGTCCTTCTTGTCGATGATGAGCATCGAGAGACTGCCGATGATATTGAAGCACGCCACAAGCAGGATGAAGGTCAGAAAGACGTAGGCAATGAGTTTCTCCACCTTCATAATCTTATACACATCCTCTTGCTGTTCCTCTTGCGTGAGCACGCGAAAACGGCTGTCGGCCAGTCGTTCTATGCTACTTTTCGCCGAACTTACGCTGCAACCGTCCTTCAACTTGATGTTGAGCGACGAAATCATTCCCTGCTGGTTGAACAGCCGTCGTGCAAAGTCGATTGACGCAATTACGTAGTTCTTATCGTATTTTGCCTGCTTCACGCAGAAGACTACACCAGCAGAACTGGCACGTTCCTCGCTGAAGCCTTCGGCAGGATTCGTTATGTCGAGCTGTCCTTCACGTTCAGGCGCATAAATCATCAATGAGTCGTACTCCATCGCACCTATGCCAAGATGCTCGGCAACACCGATGCCTGGCACGAGACACGGCTGCTTGATGTACGACAGTTCACCACGTTCAGCCGCATTCAAGTCGAGAGCATCCTTCCAGAGTAGGAACTGCCCGTCGCCATAAAGAATGCTGTCAACGCGCGTAATCTTCTGGAAATTCTCATCCACGCCACGCAAAGTAATCACCGACTGGCGGTCGCGGCATAGCAAGAGAGCCTGGTCTTCAAGACACTCTGACGATGCCTCAACGCAATCCAATGCCTTTACCTTAGCCAACGATGGATCATCGGCAGGGATTGTCTTGCCCGTGAGAGGAACGATTTTCAGTTCAGGGTCGAGTGTAGTGTAAAGGCTCTTTACCATGTCGTGGAAGCCATTGAAGACGCTGAGCGTGACAATCAATGCCATAGACGCCACAGCCACACCAACGACACTGATGCCGCTGATCCAGTTGATAGCGTTGTGCGACTTCTTCGACAGAAGATAACGACGGGCGATATAGAACGAGAGGTTCACTTTAATTTACTATTTGACAATTTACGATTTACTATTATGTGGCTTGTGGGGGTAACCTATAACCTAAAACCAATAACCTACAACCAACGTCCATCCCCTACTGCTTCAAGAGCTTGTCGATGTTGTCGATGTAGTCAAGCGAATCGTCGATGAAGAACTTCAGTTCAGGGATGATACGAAGCTGGAAACGCTCGCGCTTGCCAAGTTCATAACGAATGCTCTTCTGGTTGTTGTTGATGTTTGTAATTATCTCTTCGGCCTTCTCGGAAGGGAAGATGCTCAGATATACACGGCAGATGCTCAGGTCAGGGCTGACGCGAACAGTCGTCACACTCACCATGACACCATGCATCATGCGAGTCTGCTGCTGGAATATCTCACTAAGGTCTTTCTGCACGAGTCGTGCAACTTTGTTTAATCTATCTTCTTGCATATTATTAATTTTTTAGCTTTCGCAAGTTCGCATATTGTTTATTTTGCCTCACGCAGAGGAGCCCCTCCATCTCCCCAATTGGGGAGTGCTTAGTTCCCCTCCTACGGGGAGGGGTTAGGGGTAGGCCTCCTTTTGCCTTTCAAGTTGCACTCTGCGTGAAATCTCACATGAGAAACTTGTATTATATTAGCTTTATCACTGTCAAGCCGTCGCGTAGTGGGAGGATGACTTTCTCCACACTCTCGTCGGCTGCAACAATGTCGTTGAACTCCATGATGCCACGCGTCTGCTTGTCGTTGAAATGGTCTTCCTCCACCACATGCCCATCCCACAGCGTATTGTCGGCGATGATATACCCACCTTTGTTCATCAGCGGCTTCACCATCTTGTAATACTCTGGGTATTTCCTCTTGTCAGCATCTATGAAGGCTAAATCAAACTTGACTCCAAGCTTTGGCACTTCAACAAGAGCATCACCGATGCGGAAATCAATCTTGTCGGCAAAAGGCGAATTCTCAAACCACGGACGCGTGAAATCTTCTATCTCATCGTTAATCTCGAAAGTATATAGTTTGCCATCTTCTTCAAGTCCTTCAGCCATGCAGAGACCGCTATAACCGGTAAACGTACCAAGTTCGAGGATGTTCTTCGGGCGTATCATGCCGACAAGCATCTTGAGCAGGCGACCTTGAAGATGACCTGACGCCATACGTCCGTAGAGCAGCTTAGTATTGGTAGCGCGATAGAGCTGATAAAGGTATTCTCCTTCCTTATCTATATGCTCCAATATATAATTTTCGAGATTGTTTATTGCCAATTCTAATTTATTTTCTTATTTTTGCACTGCAAAAGTATAAATATTTTATGAAAATACAAATTATAAACGGACCAAATTTGAATTTATTAGGTTCACGCGAGCCTGAGACGTACGGAAAACAAGACTTTGAGAGCTTTCTTAAGCAGTTGCGCGAGGGTTATCCTGATGTTGAAATTGATTATTATCAGAGCAACGTCGAAGGAGAACTCATCAACAAGATGCAGGAAGTCGGCTTTTCGTGCGATGGCATAATTCTCAACGCTGGTGGATATACTCACACAAGCGTTGCGCTTCACGACTGCATACAAGCCATAACCGCACCAGTTGTCGAGGTACACATTAGTAATATATACGCGCGCGAGGAGTTCCGCCGCAAGTCGCTGATAACATCGGCATGCAAAGGCTCTATCGTTGGCTTCGGACTCGACTCTTATTGTCTGGCACTTATAAGTCTTCTTGGATGAACGATATTTACCAAAGCTACAAGAACTACCTTCGCCTCGAACGTAACTACTCACCTAACACGCTCGATGCCTACCTGCGCGACCTTGAGAAACTTGACAGATTTATTAAGGTCAACAATATCGACATACTTAAAGTGACCCTCGAAGACCTCCAGGCATTTGCTGCCTCACTCCACGACATAGGCATTCATCCGCGCTCGCAATGCCGAATCCTGTCAGGCGTCAGGTCGTTCTATCGATACCTTGAGCAGGATGGAATGATTGAGCAAGACCCATCAGAGCTTCTTGAGTCGCCACAGATAGGCGAGCACTTGCCTGAAGTCTTGACGCTTGAAGAGATTGACATGATTGAGGATGCAATCGACCTAAGCAAATGGGAAGGACAGCGCAATAAGGCAATTATCGAAACCCTTTTCAGTTGCGGGCTACGTGTCAGCGAACTCGTAAACCTCAAATTGTCGAACATCTATAAAGAAGAAGGCTTCCTGCGAGTATTCGGCAAAGGAAACAAGGAAAGACTTGTGCCTATATCAGAGAAGGCGCTAAGGGAAATCTACTGGTGGTTCATGGATCGAAATCAAATGAAAATCCAGCATGGCGAGGATGAATATGTCTTCCTAAATCGTCGCGGTGCACATCTTACACGCACAATGATTCTCATAATGGTCAAGCGTCTGGCTGAGGCTGCTGGAATAAAAAAGACTATCTCGCCTCATACCTTCCGCCACAGCTTTGCAACATGCCTGCTCGAAGGCGGTGCTGACTTACGCGCAATACAGGCAATGCTCGGGCATGAGAGCATCAGCACTACCGAGATTTACACTCACATCGACACCGTGAAACTGCGCGAGGAGATACTAAACCATCATCCAAGAAACATGAAGAAATAGGTCATGGATAAATACTCATTAAATATAAAAGACAAGATAAAGGTAATCGCCTTCGATGCCGACGACACGCTGTGGGACAACGAGACGCACTTCCTCGACGTGGAAAACCAAATGTGCGAACTATTATCACGCTACGCTGACACACAAGACATCAAAGATAGCCTCTTCAAAGTAGAGATGGCTAACATGGAAGACTACGGATATGGCGCAGTGGCTTTCACAATGAATCTTATTGAGAACGCTATCAAGATAAGCAAAGGTAGAGTTACGGCAAACGAAATCTTGCAAATCAGTGAACTTGGGCGCACGCTTCTGCGACTCGACGCTAAGCCTCTTGACGGCGTGACAGACACACTCGAACAATTAAAGGCTTCGGGCAAATACCGTCTTGTTGTATTTACCAAAGGCGAACTGCTTACTCAGGAAAACAAACTGAAACGCTCTGAACTCCTACCCTACTTCGACCTTGTGCGCATAGTCAGCGACAAGCACGAAACGGAATACCGCAACCTGTGCAACGACATGAGCATCGCTGCCGATGAACTGCTTATGGTAGGCAACTCACTGAAGTCTGACGTAATGCCAGCATTAAACATTGGTGCATGGGCTATTCATATCCCCTTTGCCGTTACATGGCAGCATGAAGTCATCGAAAGTTTCACTCACAACCACATGGCTACACTCTCGTCTTTCAGCGAGATAACAAAACTAATCTGAATTCTCTATAATTACTATAACATATAGAACAACCCGAAAATCACACCAACTTTCTGCACGCATTGCGGAGCCACTGACATTCATCGGCGGTGAGATATGGCGACAGGGTGTCATAGACTTGTTGGTGATAAGCGTCTATCCATGCTATTTCTTCAGCCGTGAGCATCGACATGTCGAGTATGCGACGGTCGTATGGGCAAAGGGTGAGTGTATCAAACCTATAGAAGTTCTCCCCTTGCACGCCTTTACCATCGGGAACCACAAGCACAAGATTCTCTATTCTGCATCCAAACTTCCCCTCAAGATAAATTCCTGGTTCATTCGACATCACCACGCCTGGCACCATCTCTGCTGGCTTATGATTCATACGAATGCCTTGCGGACCTTCATGGCAGCAAAGGAAGAACCCAACGCCGTGACCTGTTCCGTGGCCATAGTGATAACCTTCGTCCCAAAGACATCCATGCGCCAACACGTCGAGTTGCGTGCCGCACGTGCCTTCTATCCATCTTGCACGCGACAGACGCACATGGGCTTTCATCACAAGCGTGCACACATGTCGCTCCTCGTCGGTTGGTGTACCTATAGCCATCGTGCGGGTTATGTCGGTCGTTCCGTCAAGGTATTGTGTGCCGCAGTCTAACAGAAGCAATCCATCAGGCTTGACCTCAACATTCGTTTCTGGCGTTGCTTCGTAATGGACTATTGCACCATGCTGACCGTATGCCGCTATTGTGTCGAATGAAAGGCTATGAAACAATGGTTGTTGCTGTTTGAGTGCAGTGAGTTTTTCGTCGATTGATATCTCGGTCAATGTCGTTCCATTTGCAACAGCTTCCTCAATCCAACGCATAAGCCGTACGAGTGCTATGCCGTCTTTTATCATTGCATTGCGAATGCAACCGATTTCCGTCTCGTTCTTCTGCGACTTCAACCACACGACAGGACTCTCGCCATCAATCTTTTCCTGGCAACGCACCTTATTATATAATGTATGGCTGATGCAATCAGGGTCGAGTAGTATGTTGTAGCTGTCGTAATGAGCAAGCGCATTTTCTATGTTGCAGTATTCGTCGATGTCCACGCCTTCGCGACGCAGATAGTCGCAAATATCTGGTGTGAGTTTATTCTTATCAATGAAAAGCGTAGTCTTATCGCCATCAATGAGCAGATATGCAAGAAAGACTGGCGTGCAATGCACGTCACTACCACGAAGGTTGAGAGTCCATGCGACCTCATCGAGTGCCGATATGAGTGTGCCATTGACGTGGCGTGCCTTCAGTGCCTGACGTATAAGATTAAGCTTTTCGTGACAACTTATACCAGCATATTGCTCTGGATGAATAAAGACTTTATCTTGCGGTATGGCAGGACGGTCATGCCAGATGGTATTGAGTATGTCGAGATTAGTGCGCAGGGTGATGCCGCCGCTGTGACGCAAAGCAGACTTCAACGCCTCTGCCTCGCAGTATGTGTAGCAATAGCCATCGACGCCGACCGTCGCACCATTGACCGTGGCAAGCACCTGTCCGAGCCATTGACTAATGGTAGGCGTACCACTGACACGCTCTTTCATCAGACGAAACTCTGTACCTTCGAGTGCATCGGCTGCCGCAATAAAGTAGCGCGAGTCTGTCCATAGCGCAGCCTCGTGCATGGTTACGACTGCCGTGCCTGCACTGCCGTTGAAGCCGCTTATCCATTCGCGACCATGCCAGTGTTCGGGTGTGTATTCGCTGTTGTGCGCATCTGCCGAAGGGAAGATATAGGCATCTATGTGCTCGCGGCTCATAGCCTCGCGCAGTGCCTCAAGACCTTGGGAGATTTGTGGGAGCATTTTATAGGAGTTAAGGAGTTAAAGGAGTTAAGACATTTGTTTTGTGGCCCTATGGCACGGAAACAAAAACGGTTATCATAGTAATGTGTTGGCACATTACTGCGATAACCTGATAGAGAAGTCCTGCTTATTCCCTCCCCTCGTGGGTAGGAATTTACGCCCTCCACTTATTGGTGGAGTGAAGGGCTGTGCAGGTTCTTTAGATGATATTGATGATATTTGAGAAACCTGTGATTTCAAACACTTCCTTAACCTTAGGCTGCATGTTCTTCATCACGAGCTTACCCTTGCGTGAGTTCACCACCTTTTGGAGCATAAGGAACATACGGAGTCCCTGACTGCTGGTGTACTCCATGCCTGTGCAATCAAACTCTATATCAGGTTCTGTGTCTTCCATCAAAGGCTTTATGTCTTCCTGAAACTGTGCTGCGTTGGTTGTGTCAAGTCTTCCTACAAGAGTCACCAACGACTTCTTACCTTCTTTTGTAATCTTTACATCCATATCTTTTGTCAATTAAATTCGTTAATTTGGGTGTGTTAAATAAAATACCTACATTCGTACTTGGCAAACTGATGATTGTACATTGTACTTGGTAAATTGTACATGTCTAACATTCCTTCTCCATTATCAGCACGTTGCATCCTTTTTCAAACACGTATGTCACCTTGTCCATCAGTTGTTTGCAAAGGAATATGCCCAGTCCGCCAATCTGTCGTTCCTCAGCAGAAAGCGTGATGTCTGGGTCGTCTTTTGCCAATGGGTTGAAAGGCACGCCTTCGTCTCTCAGAGTGATTGTCAACTTGTTGTTAGCGTCTTTCTCAATCTTCACTATCACGTACCCCTCACCTTCTGCATAAGCATACTGCACGATGTTCTCAGTAGCTTCTTCCACGGCAAGTCGGATATTAAATCGCAGATCATCGCTGTCAGGAATCTCGGGTGCCGACATGATGCACTCGATAATCTCAGCAGTTTTATCTTTTATCGGGTCAAACCGTTTTTCCATGTAGTTATTGTTTTTATGTTTGATAGTAATAATTTTGTTCTTTCAACTGCAAAAGTAAGAAAAAAAACGCGAATGGGGAAATTTATTTATGTTTTTTTTTGCATGCGAACATAGTATTTGCCATCGACGTGAGTAATCGTTTATGCACTCATCGCATATCCGTTCTTTAGTCGTCGCATATACTCGAAAAAAGTTT
>JAUNQM010000251.1 GCA_030536165.1 Prevotellaceae bacterium
CAGAAATAAAGGACGGACAAATAGTAAAATAAGCCGATTCCACCGAGAGATTTTGTTCTGTCATAATAATATAAAAAGCCTATTTGTTCGACAATAAAATGCACAATAGATTAAGATATTCGTTACTCATAGCGTTCATTGCATTATGCTTTACGTGTAATGCGAAGATAACGATCACCAAGACTCATTGCAACTTTCAGCATGAGCTTGCGCTGATTACGGGCAACTCACAGGTCGGATGGCAAATGAAGTCGGACAGAAACAGCGACTGGCAGTCGGCTTATCAAATCATTGTGCGCGAACGTATAACTAACGATACGGTCTATAACTCATGGAAGATTTCCAGCAGTAGAAGTCAGCAGATAGACTTGCCTACACTAAAACGAAACCGATATGGCTACACATGGCGCGTGAGGGTATGGGATAGTTATGGCGAAGCTTCGGCTTGGAGCAAGCCGCAAGATATAAGAGTAGTGCCTGATGCACTCGATGCAAAATGGATAGGAGCCATAAGCAAAGCCGATGCAAAGCTGCCAGAAGGGCGTTTTGCTAACACTGAATTCAAGAAGGATTACTTTAAGAAAGCCTGGGACAATGTGGATTCTCTATCATCGAGGAGCATCATTGTGAAGAAGGAATTCAAAATAAAAAAGCATATAATCGATGCGGTTGTCTATGTTAGTGGTCTCGGGCATTATGAGTTGGAAATTAACGGCGTGAAAGTTGGCAACAGCGAGTTTGCACCGCTTTGGAGTGAGTATTCCAAGACCGTATATTATAATGTATATGATGTGACGCAAATGCTATCGACTTCGCAGAATGAGATAGCGGTGCTCTTGGGTAATGGTTTCTTCAATGTGCAGAGAGGCGACCGCTACAGCAAGCTTCAGACAAGTTTCGGCCCGCCACAAGTGTGCCTACGTCTTGAGGTAAGCTACGACGATGGAACGACACAGGTGCTGAAAAGCGGCGAGACGTGGAAGTATTGTCTTTCGCCTATAACATTCAACAGCATCTATGGCGGCGAAAGCTATGATGCTACATTGGAGGATAAGATGCCGTGGCATAATGTGAAGGTGGTTGAAGGGCCGATTGGGAAGCTTGTGCCGCAGACTGCTCCACCTGTGAAGATAATGGAACGCTACAACGTAAAAGAGTGGCATCATATACCTTCAGACTCGCTGGTAAGTGCTGCGAAAGCTATGAAAAGAGACGCTGTGCATCCTTCAGTCATTGTTGCCGACATGGGACAGAATCTTGCAGGATTTCCTGAAATAAGTGTGTCGGGTAAGCGTGGGCAGAAGATTAGGATGTACGTATCAGAGCGTCTCACTAATCAAGGAGTCTGTGACCAACGCCAGACAGGACGCCAGCACTTTTATGAATATACTCTCCGCGGAAAAGGAATAGACACGTGGCATCCACATTTCTCTTACTATGGCTTCCGCTACATACAGATAGAAGGTGCGGTGATGCAAGGCGAACCAAACCCTTCGGGACTGCCTGTGATTTACGCATTGAATAGTTGTTTCGTGTATAATTCGGCCGGTGAAATGGGCACTTTTAAGTGTAGCAACGAACTTTTCACTCGCACGCATCGGCTGATAGAACGCGCCGAGCGAAGCAATATGCAGGCAGTACTTTCCGATTGTCCTCACAGGGAAAAACTGGGTTGGCTGGAACAAGACCACCTGAATGGACCAAGTCTGCTATTAAACTATGATATGAAAACGTATATCCCAAAGATTATACGCGATATTACCGACACACAAAAAGCAAACGGAATGGTGCCAACAACAGCTCCGCAATACGTTAGTTTCGGCAACCTTTTCGATGATTCGCCTGAATGGAGTTCGACGCTAATCATACTTCCTTTTATGTACTATGACCAATATGGCGATAGTACGTTAATCGTAGAAAACTTCGATTCCATGCGGAAATATGTCGATTATCTCGGCACAAAAGCACAAGATAACATACTTGATTTCGGACTTGGTGATTGGTATGACTATGGCCCTTGGACAGCAGGCTTTAGTCGCAACACTCCTGTTGCGTTGGTTGCCACAGCTCATTACATCTACGACTTACAGTTGATGCAGCGTGCGGCTATGATGGCTGGGTATGCAGATGAAGCCGAACGATATGCATCACTGTGCGCAAGCGTTACGAATAGTTTCAATAACCGTTTCTATCGCCCAGATTCATGTTCTTACACATCAGGTTCGCAGTGTGCAAATGCTCTTCCGTTGTTCTTGGGTATTTGTGGAGAAAACAAGGATTCTGTGCTGCAGACGCTTATCAACGACATACACAAACATGGCGACAGACTTACCACAGGCGATGTGGGTAATCGTTATCTCATACAAGCCCTTGCACGGAATGGGCAGGATGAACTTGTATGCAGTATGTTCAACCACGATGAAGCCCCTGGATATGGCTATCAGTTGAAGTTTGGTGCGACAACACTGACCGAACAATGGGATCCACGTCACGGAAGTTCGTGGAATCATTTTATGATGGCTCAGATTGACGAATGGTTTTACACGTCGGTAGCAGGCATACGGCAGAAGGAAAATACACATGGCATGCAGCACCTCGATATCCGTCCACAGCTCGTAGGCAACATGACTGAAGTAGCTGCATCAACGGAAACTATCTATGGCGAAGTACGTGTACATGCACTAAAACATCCGACAGGTAAGGTGACGATAAACGTAACCATACCTGTCGGTTGTGATGCTGACGTGACCAGTAACGGTTTAACATCGCACATCGAAAGCGGAGAGTGGAAACTGGAGTTTTAAGATTTGTAGTTACTGATACAGATGATACACGCTGCCAGCCATAAGTTTTACGGCTCCTTTCATCTCTAACTCAAACATTAGTGCCGTTACTTTGTTTATTGGCATACCTGTTTTCTGTGCAATTGTGTTTATTTGCTGGTCGTTATCTTGAGTCAGCAGGTCAACGATTGTTTGTTCGTCATCGCTATATTCCATAAATAGACTGCGCTCAATTCCAAGTTTTTTCTTTTCGTTTCTTGCCTGTTCATCATCCCATTTCATTGCATGGATAAAGTCTTCGGCACTGCTGATAAGCGAAGCACCATTGTCGCGAATGAGATTGTTGCAGCCCTGGGACGTTTCGGAATTGATGTTTCCTGGAAAGGCAAAGACTTCACGATTGTATTCCTGGGCTAATCTGGCAGTGACAAGACTACCTCCATGCGATGCACTTTCTACCACTATTGTTGCATCACTCATACCAGCAATAATTCTGTTTCGTGCAAGGAAATGCCCTTTCTCGGCTCTTGATTCCGACATGTATTCCGAAAGAAGTCCACCGTGATTTATCATTTCATCGGCTGTATCCTTGTGTGCATACGGATAAAGCGAGTCGAGACCATGAGCAAGTACACCGACGGTTTCGTATTCATTCTTCAAAGCTTCGCGATGTGCGCAGATATCAATGCCATAGGCGAGTCCACTCATTATCAATGCGTCAGGGCAGTAGAGTTTTAGATTTGCAAAGAAGTTTCGCAGAGCATCTTTGCCATATTGTGTACACTGACGTGTTCCAACGATGCTAATAGTGCGCTTTTTATTGAGGTCGGCATTACCACGATAATAAATTACGAGCGGTGCGTCGGGACATTCGCGCAGACGAATTGGATAGGCCGAATCATTGAAACAGATGCACTGGATTTGTTTTCTGACGGCAAACTCTATTTCAACTTTGGCTCTTTCAACAGCCTCGTTGCTGTTTTTCAATGCCAAGAC
>JAUNQM010000252.1 GCA_030536165.1 Prevotellaceae bacterium
CATTTCCCTAATCCGATAGAAAGGCAAAGCCTTTGAGCTGCCCTCTGCGTGAAATAAATCGTGCTGCAAAATCGGTAATTGTTCTTTAAAAAAAAATTAAACAATGGTGAGGAAAAATCTAAAATAATAATCTTTGACAAAAATGCGCAACAGTTCGTTGCTTTATCCCGAATCGGTCATTAGATTTTTTAGTACGACCCCGATAGGGTCGAAGGGGTGGAGGATATTGCCATCCGCAGGTCTGCGACCTGCGGTTAACAAAGTTCGACCTCTCCGAGGTCGCTAACCAACATTATTGAGTGACCTCAAAGAGGTCATACATTGGTATCTGCGGGTCGCAGACCTGCAGAACAAGCACATCACTCTCTACTTCGACCCCAAGGGGGTCGCACTGGTACATCTATAGTTTATAGGTAAAATCTCTAATGACCGATTTGGGTTAAACAAGTTTTTTTTGTATTGTCTTCGATTTGCACTATCTTTAACTTTGTTGAAGATACTCTCGCTCGGAAAAATCAAAATAAATTTTGTTTTTCGCTCACTTATTCGTACTTTGACTTCGTCGAAAATAGGCTGCATCTCAACAACACCAAAAATTAAACAAGTTTTTTTTGGTATTGTCTTCGATTTGCACTATCTTTGTCACCGAATATGCTTAAAACAAAACTGTAACTATGAAAAAGATTGCTTTATTATCACTTCTGATGTGCTTTAATTTGGTGGCTGGGGCTGCTCTGCACCTGCCATACACTGCATCAGAGAGTAAAACAATGACCTTTGATGCGGGTGAGACTACTCGCTTGCATGCCGGTACACCTGACCAAGTGCTATACGATGCATCGGCTACGAACTGGACTTGTACGCAGACGCAAGTGGCTGGCAACGCTTTCAATGATTCACAGAAAGAATACGGCGGTTCGTATTTCATTATCACGAAATTCGATTTGTCGTCACTGCCGAAAGATGTAACTATCACGGAAGTGACCCTCAACTTCACATCTGTGTGTACGGTATCGGGCAAGAACTCGATGTTGCAGACGTCGCGCATCGGCACAGGATGGGATGCTGCCACTGCTACGTGGAACAACGCTAATACCCCTGCCATCATGAATGCTCAGCCTACTATTGGCGGACCGTATGTGAATACGAGTACGGCTAATGTGAGCATAGACGTGACCGGAAGTTGTGTCGCCGACCTCGTGTCGGGTAATCTTGCCGATGGAAAACTTGGCTTTGCCATCTATACTTATACGGCGCGTGAGCAGAAGGTGTCAGACATAAAACTCTCGGTTAAATACCTTGAGGCAGGTTACAATCAGTCGTATGCCACTCTGACGCATACTGCTTCGGTGCAGGGTGGGTCGAATGAGCCTGGTATCTTCATCGACCAAGAGACACATTATTATAATAACTGGGGCAATCAGTCGTGGGCTGCTCAGGTATACGCCGAGTTTGACTTCAGCAATATTGCCGACGGACAGAAGGTTGTTGATGCTGAAATGACGGTGACGGTAAACTGCGCTAAGGGTACGCGAACATTCGACATCAACTATCTGCCTGCAGGAACAGAGATAGACTATAACAACCTTGAACTGACGTCAAGCATAGGAACACCTGTGGCAACATATTCCGACATCACAACATCATACGTGGCAAAGAAAGTTGACGTGACAGACGTAATCAACGCATTCCTTGCTGCGGGCGAAAAGAAAATCATATTCATCATGTCGAATGGTGCAGCTGGCGGTAATATCTATGGCAAGGCGTCTTCTTCAGCCCCAACGTTGGGTATTGTCACCACAAGCAGTGAGACCACGAGCTACACGGTGACATTCCACGATGCATCTGGTATAGAACTGAAGAAATCTGTCACGCACGATGGTGCTTTGGTAGGTCATAAGGTGTCGGCACCAAGCTCAGACCTTGCACCGATAGAACACAATGGTCATCGCTATCTTTACGCTTCTGGCAACAATGCCATCACATTGAGCAATGTTGCTTCGGACAACGTCATACCGCTTGTATTTGAGATGGGCGCCGACCGTTTGCCAGCTTTCCCAGAGGCAAAAGGTTGGGGACGTTACGCTGAAGGTGGACGCACAGGTAAGGTGTATCACGTGACTAACCTCAACGATAGCGGTACAGGTTCTTTGCGTGATGCTGTTAGTTCGCCTAACCGCATTGTGGTCTTCGATGTTGCAGGTGTGATACGCATTAGCAGCAGAATAGTTTTCAGCCATAACCTCTATGTTGCAGGACAGACAGCACCAGGCGAAGGCATCACCGTCTATGGCGATGGAGTTTCTTTTTCAGGTGCAAACAACACAATCGTGAGATACATGCGTTTCCGTATGGGAGCTGTGGGCACAAAGGATAAGGACTGTGCCGGTGTGGCTAACGGAACGAACATGATATTCGACCACTGCTCATTCTCTTGGGGGCTTGATGAGACATTCTCTATCAATTCCGACGGCAATGGCGACCTGCGTAACTTCACTCTCTCTAACTGCATCTTCGGTCAGGGATTGATGTCGCACTCAGCAGGTGGACTCATGCAAGGCGACAGCATTACGCTCTACCGCAATTTCTATTGCGACAACAATACGCGTAATAATAAGGTAAAGGGAATAAACCAGTATGTGAACAATGTTGTCTATAACTGGAACAACGGAGCTTACATTATGGGAGGCGACTCTGAGGGACAGAGTTTCTGCAACATAGTTGGAAACCTTTTCATCAATGGTCCTGCCGGTGGAGGCAATGCTTTCTCTACGGGTAACACAAACTTCCATTGCTATCTCGAAGACAACATTCAGGACAGCAATCGCGATGGAAAGTTCAATCCTTCGGCTGTGACAAATAACGCTGGCGCTGATGTAGTCTCTACGCCTTATCCATATCCTGCACTTGAGGCATGGAAGGCAAACACACTCATCGACAATCTTATTCCAAACGTAGGTGCATCGCTGCCTTACCGAGACCTTGCCGACTGCTACATGGTCGAGGAAGTGATGTCGATGGGTACAAAGGGCGCACTTATTGCAAATGAAAAGAATCTTCCGATTGGTGCTCCTGACTCATGGAAGATGTGGGCAGGAAACAAGCGTGTTGATACCGACGGCGACGGAATGCCTGATGAGTGGGAAAAGGCAAACGGCACAGATCCAAGCACTGACGATGCAATGGCTATTTCAACTACTGGCTACACAAATATTGAAAACTACATAAACAGCATCACTGCTGACGATCGCGACTTCTTCCTGCGTGCGCCAATGCTGCTCACCCAGACAGATGCAACGACGACTTCAATCAGTGTTTCATGGTCGGATTACACAGCAAATGAAGACGGCTTCGTCATTGAGGCAAATGGTAAGGAAGTGGCTCGCACTGGCAAGAATGTGACAGCGTTCATCATTGAAGGCTTGATTCCAGATGCATCCTACAGCATTCGCATCCGCGCTTTCAAGGGCTCTGAGTTCTCTGAATATACTGATGCAGTCGTTATGAAGACTAAGCCTGAAACGACAGAAGAGATTGATGTAGAAAACTTTGCTGCCGATGCAATCTGGACACCTGATGTAGCAGTATGGGCTGCTGGCAGCACAGGATGGAAGAATGGTAAGACATACGAAGACGGACAGAATGTTCTCTTTGAAACTACTGCCGACCATTCTTATTCAGTTGGTCTTATAAACCCTGTGGCTCCAGCTGCTGTTGTTGTGCGTGGCGATGGCGATTTCACTTTCGATGGTGAAGAT
>JAUNQM010000026.1 GCA_030536165.1 Prevotellaceae bacterium
TAATCCTCTATATAACCAGCCCTTCACACCAGATGTGAAAGGCTGAAATAAAGGATAAGGCTTTTGCAATGAGTATTGAAGTATGACAAAACACTAATTATTGCCCATTTCACCGATAGATTTCCTAAACATATTGCCTTAAGGACATAGGCTATCGATTATATACCAAATGTGATTTGCGACTTTCAGATAGTAATCTGTATGCCGTAAAACGTACAAAAAGTGTGTTGTGCATCATTCTATTCCTATATTATATACCTGCCATACTGTACCAACAACAGGCAATATACTACAATACATTTTAACATGGCGAACAAATTTGAACACAATTGAAACAAATATTAACGAATAGAAATATGCAATTAACATTTCTTTGAAAAAAAAACACTATTTTTGCAGACAATATACCACATGCGAGGTGGAAAAAACTACAATCAACCTAAAAAAATTAAACTATGACGAAACAAAAAAATGAACCAAAACTTTGAACCGATTTTTATTTTTTTCAATAACAACTAATCACTAACAAAATTTTAGTTAAATGAAACATTCAAGACAAATTTTGAGAAGAGCTGCTTTGACAATGATGTCGCTTGCAATGTTCTGCGCAATTGGTTTTGCACAGGTCAACGTGAGTGGTACCGTTGTTGACAGCAGCGGTGAGGCTCTGATCGGAGCTTCAGTTGTTGTGAAAGGTAATGCTTCATTAGGCGTGGTCACGAATCTCGATGGCCAGTACTCGTTGAAGGTACCTTCAGAATCGACTGTCCTCGTGTTCTCATACGTCGGTATGGACACAAAGGAAGTCAAGGTAGGCAAGCAGCGTAAGATTAACGTTACGCTGCGCGAAAACTCTCAGTTGGACGAAGTAATCGTAGTAGGTTACGGCCAGCAGAAGAAAGCCAGCGTTGTGGGTGCTATCACTCAGGCCGCAGGCAAGGTGCTGGAGCGTTCAGTAGGCGTGCCAGACGTAGGTACAGCCCTCACGGGTAACCTCCCTGGTGTTATCACAACGGCATCATCAGGTATGCCAGGTGACGAAGAGCCTCAGATTATTATCCGTGGATCTTCAACTTGGAACAATGCAGCTCCGCTTATCCTCGTCGATGGTATCGAGCGTCCGATGAGCAGTGTTGACATGTCGTCAGTTGAGAACATCTCAGTTCTCAAGGATGCATCAGCAACAGCTGTATATGGTGTCAAGGGTGCTAACGGTGTTATCCTTATCACAACAAAGCGTGGTGCAGAAGGTAAGGCAAAGATCAACGCATCGTTCAATGCAACGATGAAGGTTGTGTCAAAGCTGCCTAACAAGCTCGACTCTTACGATGCTCTCATTGCACGTAACAATGCTATTGAGAACGAGCTCAGTCTCAGTCCTGGTTCTTGGGCAAACATGAAGCCAATGAGTTTCATAGAGAACTATCGCAATCAGGGCGACGACATCGCAATGCAGGAGCGCTACCCTAACGTTGACTGGCAGGACGTTATGTTCAAGAAGAACGCAATGTCATACAATGCTAACGTAAACGTAAGCGGTGGTACACAGACCGTACGCTACTTTGCAAGCGTTGACTTCCAGAAGGAAGGTGACCTCTACAAGGAGTATGACAATGGTCGTGGATATGATGGTGGTTACGACTACAACCGTGTGAATGTTCGTTCAAACCTCGACTTCAACATCACTAAGAGTACGGTGCTGAAGCTGAACATCGCAGGTATGTCAGGCCGCAAGTCAAATCCTTGGAACCTTAATGCCGACACAGACTACTTCATCGCCCGCAACTGGGCATCAGTGTATAGTGCAGCACCAGACGTGTTCATGCCAATATACTCTGACGGAAGTATCGGTTACTACCCTGCAGACCCTAACGTGCCAAACTCAATCACAATGTTGGTACAAGGCGGTCACAAGACAAACACAACTACGCGCATCAATACCGACGTAATCGTTGAGCAGGGTCTCGACTTCGTTACAAAGGGTTTGAATTTCCGCGGTATGATTTCATGGGACAACACCTTCATGGATGTTGACTATGGTATTGAAGATGCATACAACGACCCTCAGTTTACTTACATCGACCCTGAGACAGGTGCTGTGAACCACAAGACATCGTACGATGCAACAGCTCGTTTCGACTACTCTCAGCCAATCGCTTGGGTAACTCATGCAGGTAATGTAAACAACTATGCAACACAGCGTAACCTGAACTATCAGCTTCAGTTGAACTGGGGTCGCAAGTTCGGACTCCACGATGTTACTGCAATGGGTCTGTTTGCACGTCAGGAATATGCAACAGGTGCAGAAATTCCTCACTATCGTGAAGACTGGGTATTCCGTTTGACTTACAACTTCGCAGGACGTTACTTCGCAGAATACAACGGAGCATACAACGGAAGTGAAAAGTTCAGCGAGGACAACCGCTTCGCATTCTTTAACTCAGGTGCCCTCGGATGGCTCGTAAGTGAAGAGAAGTTCTGGAAGCCAATTTCAAAGTATGTAGATATGCTGAAGATTCGTGCAAGCTACGGTGAAATCGGTGACGATAACGTTTATGGACGCTGGCTCTATGCAAACCAGTGGGCATACGGTGGCAACACTTCATTAGACCTTAATCAGGGAACAAGCCCATACACATGGTATCGTGAGGCATCAGTTGGTAACCCTAACGTTAAGTGGGAGAAGGTAAAGAAACTCAACATCGGTGCGGACTTCTCATTGTTCGGTGGCCTGTTTGTTGGTAATGTTGATTTCTTCCGCGACAAGCGCGTCGATATCCTCATTGGTGGCGACAGCCGTGCCGTTCCTTCATATTATGGACAGAGTGCACCTACTGTAAACTTTGGTGAAGTAACCACTACTGGTTATGAACTTGCACTGCGCTTCAACAAGGTTCTTGCAAACAAGATGCGTTTCTGGGCAGAAATGAACATGACACATGCAAAGAATAAGATTGACAAGTATGACGACCCAGGAATGTATCCTACATACAGAAAGCAGGCAGGATACGCTATCGGTCAGAACAGAGCATGGATTGACAATGGTTTCATACAGAACTACGATGAAGTCTATGGTAGCCCTAAGCACGACAGCAACGACGGTATGAAGCTTCCTGGCGACTACTATATCGTTGACTTCAACGGCGATGGTGTCATCGACGACAACGACCAGGCTCCTTACGGATACAGCAGCAATCCTGAAAACACATACAATGCAACCCTCGGTTGGGAATGGAAAGGCTGGAGCGTATTCTTCCAGTTCTATGGAGTATCAAACGTAACACGTGAAGTTGCTCTTACCGACTTCCAGTACAACCTCAACGCAGTATTTGATACAGGTACATGGTGGTCAAAGGACACTCCAAACGCAGATGTTCCTACATCTCGTTTCGCAACAACTCCAAGCCATGCTAACGGTACACGCTACCTCTATGACGGAAGCTACATCCGACTGAAGAATGCAGAAGTAGCTTACACCTTCTCACAGAAGTGGATGAAGAATGCAGGTATTGACTACCTCCGCCTCTCATTGAGTGGTAATAACCTCTGGTTGTGGACAAAGATGCCTGACGACCGTGAAGTAAACCAGTTTACAAGCGGTTCTTTAGGAGCTTATCCAACAGTTAAGCGTATTAACCTTGGTCTCAAGATTGGATTCTAAAAACAGAGCGATTATGAAAAAGATATTATTTTATTCGTTGTTGCTGGCCTTTTCACTGACAAGTTGTACAGACTATCTCGACAAGACAGCTGACTCAACTGTTGATGAGGAAACAGCATTCATAAACTTTAAGAACTTCCAGGGTTTCATCGAGGAAATCTACAACTGTATTCCTAATAAGGAGAGTTGTAACTGGTGTACTAACTGGAACTGGGGTGAGGATGAAATCTTCAACACTATTGAAGGTGATGCTCATTTTACTCACCATGTAGATATAGGTGACTATAAATATTGGTACACAACCAACCAGCAGAACTTCCTCTGGCCAAATGCAGCCGGTGGTGGCGGCACTGTGAACCCTGCCTCTAACGACAAGTTCCAGCATGCACTCTGGCCTCATGCATGGTATTGCATCCGCAAGGCTCATCTGGGTCTTGCTAATCTTGACAAACTTACAGTAGCTACAACAGAAGAGAAGAACCTCATTGCAGGTCAGCTTTACTTCTTCCGTGCATGGTGGTATGAGGAACTGATGCAGTTCTTTGGAGGTTTCCCATACATTGATAGACCTCTTGAGGCTACAGAGGAAATGAAGTTCCCTCGTCTTTCATTCCAGGAGTGTGCAGATCGCTGTGCAGAGGACTTCGAGAAGGCAGCAACATTGCTTCCAGAAGACTGGGATGAAACTGTAGTAGGAAAGACAACTCTCAATAAGAACAATCGTCGTATTACTAAGGCTGTGGCTTTGGCATACGCTGGCAAGGTGCTCCTTTGGGCAGCTTCTCCTCTCATGGAACACGGTGCAGAAATGGATGGTGCCGACACATATAATTATAATAAGACTTACGCACAGAAAGCAATGGACAAGTTAGGTCAATGCCTTGCTCTTATTGAGACAGGAAAGACTCCTTACAAACTCGCTGACTTCAAATATGAAGACATCTATGAGCACAAGAAGGATGCAGAGGCTAACACTTGCTTCACTGATATCTTCTACACAACAGGTCAGAACTGGAAGACACCTGGAACATGCGAAGCTATGATGTGTGGTCCTGTTTCAGCCGCCGACGTCAATGGTACTAACTGGAACATGGCTAAGACTTGGGGAACAAAGATTGACGGTCTCGTAGAGCACGACAAGATTATCCACCAGCCAACAGCTAACTATGTAAACTATGCTTACGGTATGGCTGACGGAACTCCTGCATACATCGTAAAAGATGGACAGCTTGTTCCTAACACAGCAGCGGAAGGTGGTAGCTTCGACCCTACTCATCCATTCAAGGATCGTGACCCACGTTTCTATCATGACATCATATTCGATGGCTTCAGATATGTAACGACAGACATCCCTTCTTCTGACGTATGCTATATTCAGCAATATTGCGGTCTCTACACAGGAGGCTACACTCGCGACGACAACATGGGTAGCCGTACAGGTTACTACACTCAGAAGCTCGTGCCTCATACTTGCAACAAGTTTGACAAGGCTTACGAATGGGCTGGTTCACTTACCGCATATCTTCCTTACATGCGTCTTGCTGACGTATATCTGATGTATGCAGAAGCATGTGCAGCTGTAGGCGGTGCTACAACTAAGGCATCTAACTATAGCAAGACAGCTGAAGATGCAATCAACGTGCTCCGCGACCGCGTTGGCGCAGGACATGTTGCAGCAGCAGTGACAGGCAACAACCAGAAGTTCATGGACGAAGTTCGTCGTGAACGTGCTTGCGAGCTTGCATTCGAAGGTTTCCGTTGGCAAGACCTGCAGCGTTGGTTGCTCCTCACGGTAGCACCTTACACTCAGAAGACAAGTCAGGAATTCTATCGCGTAAAAGATGCAAGCTGGTATCAGAACAATGACCCTCGTGACGCTGAGGTAACCGGTTGGAGCGAAAAGAACATTCTCACTCGCGACTTCCGTGCTAAACACTATTGGTTGCCTTTACCTGAAAAAGAAGTTTATCTGTATGCAGAATTTGAACAGAATCCAGGTTGGTAATATGTAATTGATAATTGACAATGCATAATTGACAATTTATTAAAAAAGATTATTATATGAAAAAGACTATATTATTTGCAACAGCATTGGCTTTCGGCTTCAGCTGTTATGCGCAAGAGTTGGATTCTATTGACTTCGAAAAGCAGACACCTGTTCTTTTTGGACAGAGCACTTTGAATGGAACACTCGGTGGTGTTTCAACCATTGACATGCAGGCGCTTTCAAAGAAGAATAACAACACATACGCAAACGATAATTTGCAAGGCTATGTTGGAGGTTACAATGGTGCTACTCTCTGGGGTATGGACGATGCTCTCATACTCATTGACGGTGTGCCACGCGACATCAACAACGTAAAACCTGATGAAATAGCAAATATTACATTCCTTAAAGGTGCTCAGGCCGTAGTCCTCTATGGTAGCCGTGGTGCCAAAGGCGTGATATTGATTACTACAAAGAGAGGAACAGAAGGCAAGATGAAGATTGACGTCAACGTCAATACTGGCTGGAATGTCGCTAAAAGTTTCCCTGAATATCTGGGTAGTGCTGAGTACATGACATATTATAATATGGCACGTGCAAACGACGGTCTGTCTCCTCTTTATTCTGATCAGGACATCTACAACTACGGTTCTGGACTGAATCCTTATCGTTACCCTAATGTGAACTTCTACACTGATGACTACATCAAGAAGGCATACAATCGTACTGAAGCAACTGCTGAAATCTCTGGTGGAAGCCGTCTTGCAAAGTACTATGCAAATGTAGGCTACTATCGTCAGGGCGACTTGCTCAACTTCGGTGAGGCAGAGAACGACTACACACAGCGTTTCAACATCCGTGGTAACGTAGATTTCACTTTGAACGACTGGATTACTGCAGCTGTTGACGCTAATGTTAGCTTCTACGACCAGAAGACTCCTGCTGGAGCAAATTACTGGGAGGCAGCTACTACATTCCGTCCAAACCGTGTTTCTCCATTGATTCCTATTTCTGCTATCGACCCTAATGCCATTTCTACTTTGACTATGGCTGCTGGTTCACAGAACATCATTGATGGTTGCATTCTCGGTGGTTCGCTTACTGACAAGACTAACGTTTTTGCTGATTACTATGCAGCAGGTAAATCTAAGTGGACAAGCCGTCAGTTCCAGTTCGACATTGCATTGAACTTCGACCTCAGCAGAATCCTCAAGGGTTTATCTTTCCATACTCAGTTTGCACTTGACTATAACACAAGTTATACAACAAGTTTCAACAATGAGTATGCTACATTCGAGCCTACTTGGGCAAACTATCAGGGTGTTGACGTTATCTCTTCTTTGAATGCTAACGAAACTGTTGACAAGAAGTCTGGCGTTCAGAACATCAACAACAGTGATGATGACCAAGTGATTGCTTTCAATGCTCACTTTGATTACAACCGCTCATTTGGCGAGGGTCACAACGTAAGTGCAATGTTGCTGGCAAACGGTTATCAGCAGACTCTCTCTGGCGAATACCACAGAATCAGCAACGCAAACCTCGGCTTGATGGCAGCTTATAATTATAAGGAGCGTTACTTCGCTAACTTCTCTGCAGCAGTTGTTCACTCTGCACGTTTTGCTGAAGGACATCGTGAGGCATTCTCACCTTCATTCACTTTAGGCTGGAATCTTGCTAAAGAAAGCTTCATGGAGAACTCAATCTTCAACGACCTCACTCTTAGTGCAAGTGCAAGCAGCCTGAATACGGACTATGGAGTTGATAGTTACTATATTCACAAGGGCTCATACGTTCAAGATAAGGAAACATGGTGGGGATGGCGTGAAGGCGTTTCACTCAACCCAACAATCTCTGAACGTGGTTCTAATCCTGACCTCACTTTCTTGAAGCGTAAGGAATTCTCTATCAACCTGAAAGCAGCAATGTTCAACAACATGTTGACTGCAGATGTATCATTCTTTACAAACAAGCTCGACGGTAAGATTATCGAAGCAACAAACTTCTACCCTTCTTACTTCAAGGTAGGTTATCCTAACTCATCATTCTTCACAAGCATCAACCACGATGCTGACACTCGTACAGGTATCGTCTTCTCTGTATATTTCCAGAAGAAGTGGGGTGACTTCGCATTCAAGGGTGGCGTTAGCGGAACTTACTTCAAGACTAATGCTTCAAAGCGTGACGACACTCAGTATGTTGACGAATACCAGAAGCGTGAAGGTCATGCTCTCGATGCAATCTGGGGTTATGAGTGCTTAGGTTTCTTTGCTGACGATGCTGATATCGCTGCTTCTGCAGATCAGTCAAAGTTGAGTTCTAACATCAAGCCTGGTGACCTTAAATATAAGGATCAGAATGGTGATGGAATCATCAACGAACAAGACCAGATTGACCTTGGTAAGGCGTCATGGTATGGTGCTCCATTTACTCTTGGCCTCAACTTCACTGCTCAGTATAAGAACTGGAGTCTCTTCGTTCTTTGTGCTGGTGGTTTTGGTGGCAATGCTATCAAGAACAACAGCTACTGGTGGGTATCAGGTGAAGACAAGTACTCAGAGGTTGTACGCGGTGCATGGACACCAGCAACTGCTGCAACAGCAACTTATCCTCGTCTCACTACTCTCAACAATGCCAACAATGAGCAGACTTCTACATTCTGGATGTACAAGACAGACAGATTTGACCTTGCAAAGGTACAGGTTACTTACGACCTCCCATCAAAGTTGTTCACCAACACATGGGTAAGTGGTATGTCTGCTTACATTAGTGGCAGCAACCTCCTCACTTTGGCAGGCGAAAGAAAGATTCTTGAAATGAACGTCGGCTCTGCTCCTCAGACAAGATTCTACAATCTTGGTGTAAAGGTTAGTTTTTAATTAAGTACAATTAAAAATGAATATGATTATGAAAAAGATAAATATAAAATCAATCATGCTTATGTCTGCAATGGCATTGACATTTGCATCTTGTGATGATTTATTCGACCCTGCTATTGAGAATCAAGGCGACATTGAGACAAGATCTAAGGACGCAACCTACGCTCAGGGACTTATCGGTTCAGCTTATTCTTTGCTTCCTTATTCTTATCAAGGTGCGATAGAGTCTGACTATGCTACCGACGATGCTATCTGCAACGATGTTAACAACAACTTCGCCAGAATGATTAGTACTTGGTCTGCACAGAACGACCCTGTTTCTCAGTGGACAGGCCGCTATCACGGAATCCAGTATGCCAACCTTATGCTTGAAAACGTTGACAACGTGAAGTGGGCTGGCACTGAAATACTGAACCAGATGTACATCGACCACTTCAAGGGTGAGGCATACGGTATGCGTGCTCTTCAGATGATATACCTCCTTCGCGGACACGCTGGTATGGTTGATGGCAAGCTCTTAGGTGTACCTATTCATAATTCTTCTGAGGATGGTGGTACTGACTACAATCAGTCTCGTCCTGAATTCAAAGAATGTGTTGAAGCTATTGTTGAAGACTTAAACAAGGCTATCGAACTTCTTCCTTACGAAGACAAGAACGTTACTGCTGCTGAAATCCCGGCAAAGTACAAGGGTGCTGGTGTAGATGACTACAACCGTGCATTTGGAAGTCACATGCTTGGACGTATCAATGGTAAGATTTGTGCCGCATTGAAGAGTGAAATCCTGCTTTTCGCAGCAAGTCCTGCCTTCAGCCTGTCAGGCATTACTTGGGCAGAAGCTGCAAAGGCTGCTGCTGACGTACTGAAGCCGATCAACGGAGTTGCAGGTCTCGACCCTATTGGCAACACTTGGTACTGCAACGTTACTGAAATGGATAACATGACATCATCGTCTGACCCTAAGGAAATCATCTGGCGTGGTGATATGCAGAACCATCACGTTCTTGAGGGCGACAACTATCCTCCATCACTTTCTGGTAATGGTCGTACAAACCCTACACAGAACCTTGTTGATGCTTTCCCAATGAGCAATGGTTATCCTATCACTGTAAACAGTCAGGTTCCTTACGATGCAAACAATCCATACGCAAACCGTGACCCACGTCTTGCTTTGTATATCCTTTACAACGGACAGCCTCAGGGCGTAAACAGCACTCCAATCAGCACAGGTGCTGACGCAACGACCCTCGATGGTATAAACAAGGAAAACGGCAAATCAACACGTACAGGTTACTCTATGCGTAAGCTTATGCGTTCTGATGTCAACCTGAACCCTGCAACTGACCAGAAGCACTATGTGGCACGTATTCGTTACACTGAAATCTTCCTCAACTATGCTGAGGCATGCAACGAAGCATACGGTCCTACCAGTACTGAAGGTGGATGTGGCTCTGCTTACGACGTAGTAAAGGCTATCCGTCAGCGTGGTGGCATTGTTAACGATGCTTATCTTGAGTCTATCAAGAACAACAAGGATGAAATGCGCAAGCTCATACGCAACGAGCGTCGTATCGAACTTTGCTTCGAAGGCAAGCGCTTAAACGACCTTCGTCGTTGGGGCGATGCTGCTGCAATGCAAGTCGATATCAATGGTATGGAAATCAATGGAGGCACCTACAAGGTAGTAAAGGTGGCAACCCTTGGATACAAACCTTACATGATTTATGGTCCTATCCCTTATACTGAAGTTATCAAGTGGAGCAATCTGCAGCAGAACGACGGATGGGAAGGTAAGTAATAACCGGTAATTGTTTACTAAGAAATAAAATTGATATATATATGAAAAAGATTTTTTTATTAGCATTATCCGGACTTCTCACACTTGGATTCACAAGTTGTCAGAATGGTGATTCGGAGTTCGACAATCCTGATGGCAAGGTAAGCGTTTACTTCGCATATCAGAATCCTGTCCGCACACTAGTAATGGGCGAAGACACTTACGACACTACTCTGGATAATTTGCATCAGTGCATCATCTATGCTGTCATGGGTGGTTCTTCTTCAGGAAAGGATATCAAGGCTCAATTAGTTGTTGACAACAGCTTGACCAACAAACTCTACTTCGATGTAGCTAATCCTACTCCTGTTAAACCGATGCCAAGAAACTACTACATACTTGGCGATGACAACAGCGACACTCAGACTGTTTCTTTCGATGGAAAGATGCGTGGCGGTGTTAAGGTTCAGTTTACCGACGCTTTCTTTGCTGACCCAGAGGCTGTAAGTAACAATTATGTTATTCCTCTCGTCATCAAGAGTCAGGTAGGTGCCGACACTATCCTCTGCGGACAACCTGTCATCGCAGGCAGCAATCCTCAGCGTACTGACATAGCAAGCTGGCTCATCGCACCTCTGGATTATACTCTCTTCTGCGTGAAGTATATCTCTAAGTACGATGCTAACTATTGCCGTCGTGGTGTTGACAAGATTACTGCTGGTGGCACAACCACTACTGTAGTTCGTCATAACGCTCGTATTGAGGACGACGAAGTTTACAGCGGTGTTACTACTCGTTCGCTTAATTCTATCAACTATCCTCTTACTCTCAATGTAGGTAACGCTGCAAAGTCTTGCAACCTTATCGTTACATTCGACGCTAATGAGCAGGCTACCATCACAACTAACACTGCTGGTGTTACAGTGACTGGTACAGGCTCATACGAGGTTAAGGGTGAGAAGAAGTCATGGAACAACAAGGATCGCGACCGCATGATTCTCAAATACAAGATTGATTTCGGCGGTGGTGCTACTGTTGAGACGACCGATACTCTCGTTACTCAGAGCCGCGGTGTTGTTACCGAAGAATTCGCTTGTAAATATGTAAAGTAATGTCTAACGCTAATTAGGAAGTCTGGGAGAAGGGGAGATTAGTCGTTCCGATAAACGGCTACCCCCTACCCCCCAACAACTAAATAACTTAACAACTGAAAAAAAATGAAAAAGATATTATTTTATGCGTTATCGTTAGCCACAGCTGCTTCATTGACTGGCTGTGCCGACTATTTCGAAGGTAATTATCAGACTGCTGCACCTGAACGTGGTCAGCACTATGAATACCTTAATGAATATGGCAACTTGAACGAATACGTGAAGCGTGAAGCATATCCAAACTTTAAGCTTGGTGGTGCAACTGATGCAGCTGCATTTAACGAGCAGCAGTTAGATTATGCTGTCTCAATTACTAACTTCGATGAGCTTGTCACTGGCAACTCTTTCAAGCATGCTTCTATCGTTGGCGACAATGGTTCTATGAACTTCGCCACTATCTCTGACTTTGCTGACCTTGCTGTAGAAAACGGCAAGACTGTCTTCGGACACAATCTTGTATGGCATTCACAGCAGAACACAAAGTATCTAAAGAGCCTCATCGCTGACAAGAAAGTTGTCATACAGCAGGCTAAGGAAGATGCATACGACTTCTTCCACGGCAAGATGTCTGATGGCAATGTTGTCACTTACACTGAAGTGCTCACTAATGGTAATCTTGAGGGCGACGACGTATCTTGCTTCTTCACTACTGAACCATCCAGCGGTGGTCCTCACGCTTCTACTATCGTTGACGGTGTAGGTGTTGGCGGCTCTCGCGGCATCAAACTCGTCTCTGCCGATGGTGCATCACAGGACGACTGGGCTACTCAATTCTTCATCCAGATACCAGAAGCTATACCTGTAGGCACACCTATCATTGTTGACTTTGACTATAGAGCAAACAAGGAAGCAGGTTGCGACACTCAGGCTCACACTACTCCTGGTAACTATGTTCACTGGGCATGTGTAGGTTCTCCTACTTTCACAACAAACTGGCAGCACCTTCATTTTGAGGGTCAGACTGGAGCTGAATGGACAGATGGTTTCCGCACTATCGCATTCAACCTTGCAAAGAACAAGGTGGCTACAGAATTCTACTTCGACAATATCAGCTTCCAAGTTGGTACAAAGCAGAAGGTTGAATTCCTCGTTGAGAATGGTGATATGGAAGGCGACAACGTTGCCAACTTCTTCACTACTGAGCCTACAACAGGTGGTCCTCATGCTTCTACTATCGTTGCTGGTGAAGGTGTGAATGGTTCTCGCTGCGTTAAGCTTGTTTCTGCCGACGGTGCTGGTCAGGATGACTGGGCAACTCAGTTCTTCATTCGCATGAACCGCAGTCTCCCTGTAGGTACTGCTCTCCACGTAGAGTTTGACTACAAGTCTGACAAGGAAGCTGCATCTGACACTCAGTCACACAGCGAACCAGGATCATACATCCACTGGGCTTGTGTAGGTTCTCCTACTTGGACTTCAAACTGGCAGCATTTCTCAGCCGATATCACTACTGACGGCGCAATGACTGATGCATTCCAGACTATCGCATTCAACCTTGCAAAGAATAAGGTACAGACTACATTCTGGATTGACAACATCGTTGTCTATACTCCAAAGAAGAACGACGTCATTAAGTACTGGGCAAAGGTTGTTGACAACGACTGCGAAAGCAATGCTAACTGCCTCTTCACTACAGAACCTACTACAGGCGGTCCTCACGCATCTGACATCTACGAAGGTGTTGGTATGGACGGCACTAAGGGTGTGAAGATTGTTTCGACCGACAACCCTGCAAACGATTGGGACACTCAGTTCTTCATCCGTATGCCAGAGGCTCTGCCTGTAGGCACTAAGTTCCGTGTAAACTTCGACTATCGTGCAATAGCAGCATTTGCAACCAAGCCAGATATCGAAGGTTCGTTCGACACTCAAGCTCACAGCGAACCAGGTTCATATATTCATTATATGTGTATCGGTTCGGGAACCGCTATTCCTACATGGCAGCACTACTCTTACGAGGGTGTAACAGACGGTGCTATGACAGACGCATTCCAGACTATTGCATTCAACCTTGCAAAGAACAAGACTGCAACTGAATTCTACTTCGACAACATCCTCATTGAGATAGAGAAAGAGCAGGGCAATACTATTCCTCTCACTCCAGAAGAGAAGCGCGACACTCTCACATTCGCACTCAAGACTTGGATCAACGGCATGATGGATGCTGTTGGTGAGAAGGTAAAGGCATGGGATCTCGTCAACGAACCTATGTCTGACGCTGCTCCTGATAGCCTCAAGTGCGCTAACGTTGATGGCGGCGACGGTACATTCTACTGGCAGGACTACCTCGGCAAAGACTATGGTCGTCTTGCAGCACAGATTGTCCGCAACCACCCTAACGGTAAGGATGCAAAGCTCTTCATCAACGAGTACAACCTCGAATGGTACGACAAGAAGCTCGATGGTCTCATCAATATGATTAATTATTGGGAAAGAGATGTTGAAGGCGAAGAACCTGTTAAGATTGATGGTATCGGCACTCAGATGCACGTTTCTTACTCATTGAGCCAGAATACACAGCTCAGCAATGAAGCAAACTACACTAACATGCTGAAGAAGCTCGTTGCTACTGGCAAGCTTATCCGTATCTCTGAGCTCGACATGGGCGTAAATGACGAGAATGGCAACACGATGACAACTGAGCAAATCAATGCTTTGCCACTCGTTGAGTCTGAAAAGATCTATCACGCTATGGCTGACTACTATCAGTTCATCGTGACTAAGTATCTTGAAATGGTACCAAAGGATCAGCAGTGGGGCATCTGCGTATGGGGCGTTACCGACTCTCCAAAGGGCAGCGGCTGGCGTGCTGGCGAACCTATTGGTCTCTGGGACGAGAACTTCTATCGTAAGCATGCTTACGCTGGATTCGCAAACGGTCTCAATGGCGGCGAAGTAATCCCTGCAAAATAATGCTCTCGTCATCCTGAACTTGATTCAGGATCTCCTTCGAAACGAAGGAACATTTTCAACGATATCTTTCAAAGGTGTACCGTCCGCGGTACACCTTTTTTTAATTCCAGATAAAGCCTTTCTAACATCCTGTACAGTGGAAATCTATGATAATGGGGAGGGGATGTTATAGTTCCGGAAGTAGATTGTCGGTAATAAATTCACAACACGTCATTATGCTTCGCTTTACACGTCGTTAATACTCGGGAAAAGTTTTTCAAAACTTCGGACAAATTTTTGAA
>JAUNQM010000253.1 GCA_030536165.1 Prevotellaceae bacterium
CAAAACAGAATGAAAAAATTATTATTTTTTTTGGCGGCTCTGATAATGAGCACAGGTCTGTGGGCAGGAAATCCTAACGCCACACAGATTGACGGAATATTCTACATCCTTGACGAGACAACTCTCACAGCTTCCGTAACTTGGGGAGGGGGAAACGAAACGGAATCTACTCCAGAGTATTCTGGCGCTATAACTATTCCTGATTTTGTAAATGACGGAAGTAAAGAGTATGCAGTTACAAGTATTGGATTTCAGGCGTTCAATGCGTGCGTGGACCTTACTTCCGTGACGATGCCAAACAGTGTTACGAGCATCGAAGACTTTGCATTTGCTTTCTGCATTGGCCTGACTTCTATAACGATACCAAACAGCGTTACAAGCATCGGAGACTATGCATTTAGCGGTTGTACGGCTTTGATGTCAGTAACCTTGTCAAAGAACCTTACGAGCATTGGAGAAATGTTGTTCTGGGCTTGTGAAAACCTGGGCTCCATAATAATACCAAACGGTGTGAAGAGCATTGGAATGATGGCTTTCATTGGTTGCAATAGACTTTCTTCGATAACAATACCAAGCAGCGTGACGAATATTGATAATATGGCATTCAACGGTTGTGTGGCATTGACTGATGTTACTGTAAACTGGACGGAAGCAGAAAATATCTGTAAAATTGATGCATCTATATTTTATGATGTTGATCTTAATGGGGTAACTCTTCACGTTCCTTATGGAACAACGGCAATTTACAAGGCAGCATACCTATGGCAGGATTTTGGTAAGATTGAGGAGATGCCTATGCCTGACTACCTCTGCTTCACGGCAGAAGAGGCTAATTCCTCGGTGACTTTGAGTAAGAAAAATTCACCGACGGAAGTTATACTTCAGACCAGCACTGACGGCACAAGTTGGAGTAATTACACATTTGGAAATGCTATCACTTTTACAAACGTAGGTGACAAGGTTTATTTCCGCAATGCCAAACCTGCAACCGAAGTAAGCGGGTTTTCAACTGGGACGACCGCATATTATAAATTCGGAATGGAGGGAAAAATTGCAGCCAGTGGAAATGTGATGTCGCTTGTTGACAAGAATTGCCTAGCTACAAAGATTCCTAACGAATATTCTTTCTGTCACTTGTTCAATGGTTGCAAAAGCTTGACTACAGCTCCGAAACTCCCGGCTACGACATTGAAAAACAGTTGCTATTATTATATGTTCCAAAATTGCACAAGCCTGACAACTGCTCCTGAACTTCCTGCTACAACTGTGGCAGAAAATAGCTATCGTTTTATGTTCTTTGGTTGTACAAGCCTGAGCGCTGCTCCAGAGCTCCCTGCTACGACATTGGCAAGTGGTTGCTATTATTATATGTTCAGCGGTTGCACAAGCCTGACAACTGCACCTAAACTTCTGGCTACGACATTGGCAAATGATTGCTATTATTATATGTTCAACGGTTGTACAAGCCTAAAAACAGCTCCAGAACTCCCTGCTACGGAATTGGCAGAAAAATGCTGTCAATATATGTTCAACGGTTGCACAAGCCTGACAACTGCTCCAGAACTGCCTGCTACGACATTGGCGAGTGACTGCTATTATTATATGTTCAATGGTTGCACGAGCTTGGCCACTGCTCCCGAGCTTCCTGCAACGACATTGGCATCTGGGTGCTATCGTGCTATGTTCTGCGGTTGCAAAAACCTGAGCGCTGCTCCAGAGCTCCCTGCTACGACAGTGGCAGAAAATTGCTATCGTGATATGTTCCAAAGTTGCACAAGCTTGACTACTGCTCCAGAACTCCCAGCAACGAAATTGGCAAAATATTGTTATTTTCAGATGTTCAAAGGATGCACAAGCCTGAACGACATCAAAGTTGCCTTTACTGCATGGGACGGCGCGACAGATCAAACATACAATTGGGTTTCCAGCGTTCCTTCAACAGGTAAGTTCACATGCCCTTCTGGTTTGAGTAAAGATTTACCAGGCTCTGGCACAAATCCTTCCGGCTGGACAGTCAGCAACACCTTCGACCTGAAGATTTCTTCAGTAGGCTGGACATCATTCTGTGCTAACCTCCCATTGCAGGTACCATCTACTAAAGGCGTAGAGGTTTACTATGCAAGCGCAGTAGATGGCAGCACTATTACGCTGAATAAGATTCCTGCAGGCACAACTATGGCTCCGCTCACAGCCGTACTCGTAAAGGCAACAGCAAATAGCACGGTGCAATTCCCTGTTATGGGTTTTGCTGGCACAGCATACGATGACAACCTCTTCAAAGGCACATCGGTTGAAAAGGCTCGCACGGAAGATGTCTATACTCTCACAGGCGCTAGCCCTGCAGGTCCTCTGTTCCAGAACTATGTAGGCGAGACACTCGGTGCACACAAGGCATACCTGCCAAAGAGTGCCGTCCCAAGTTCTGCTAAGGAACTCACCTTCGTGTTTGATGACACAACAGGTATCAACAATGTTAGCCTTGGCACCAATGCAAACGCAGCAATGTACAACCTCAACGGTGTACGTGTAAGCGAAGGCTATAAGGGTATAGTTATCAAGAACGGTAAGCGATTCATCAACAAATAAAGGAGAATGCAACTATGAGAAAGAATTATATAAAGCCACTAATCGAGACTGTAAATATTGCCATGCAACAGATTATGGTGTCAGGTAGTATCATTGAAGGAGATTCAAAAACCCAGTTAGGCAAAGAAAACAACGATGATACAGACGAAGGCTTTGGCTGGTGACACCGAGTAGCCTTACAGCACAAAATAACTTCCCCCATGCAGGCAGAACTGTGTGGGGGAGTTTTTTTATTCTTACACATCCACTGGTGAGACACAATCACACGTCATACAATGCATCGTCATCCAGACGCACTACATAGACCTCAGTCACCAAAATTTTACCGAAGAATTAACGTGCCGCGAACTTCCAAGAGTGAAAGATATGGCAACATCACCTCCTTTTTTACAACTGTAAGACGGAAAAAATGTTAAAAATAGTGGTGTGGATGATTTTTTTATATGTTTTTTATCTTAATCTTTTTTATTTTTTTATTATCTTTGCAAATCAACAATGCACAATTCGCAATTGACAATTCGTTAGCCGATAACCGACAAATGTAATGAGAAATTCTTTTATCATAGACAAGGCTTTTAATTACTACATAGTCGCCTCTATTCTTACAGCCATCATCTCGCAGTTGGCTGTGGCTACCGATGCGGTGATTGTGGGGCAGTTTATCTCGCCTGAGGCTTTGTCGGCTATCAATGCTGCGACTCCTCTTACTATGGCTATCAATGCTATGTACTTGTTGTTTTCGATGGGTGCAAACGTGAGGCTTGCAAGACTGCTTGGCAAACAAGACAGCGAGGGCGTCAAGGAGTTGTTTAACACAGTGTGGATGAGTGTGCTGATTGTTGGAGCTGCCATCATGCTTGCTTTGATTTCTTTTGCCGAACCGATTTCCGGCTTCCTTTGCAGTGAACCTTCTATCAGCCATTATACAGCAGATTATCTTAAGGCTTACGCAGTAGGCGTTGCGGCTATGTTGCTGTATTTGAGCTTTAGTGTATTTGTGGAAACTGCGGGCAAACCACGCACGGCATGTGGCGTGATGATAGCTTCAAACGTGTTTAACCTAGTGTTCGACTTGCTGTTTGTAGGTGCCTTTGGATGGGGCATCGAAGGTTCTGCATGGGCAACGGCTATGAGCTATGTACTTGGATTCG
>JAUNQM010000254.1:0-437 GCA_030536165.1 Prevotellaceae bacterium
ATATTTGCTTTTTCAAGTGGAACATCGAAAAAATTCATATTGATAGTGCTCTGAAGTAATTCGTCACCATATACTTGTTTTTGCAAGGCGATATTTTTTGCTTTTATAAATAGATACAATTTAAGAGCAAGCACCCTTAATGTTCTCGGTGGTAACACAGCAAGAATAAGCCCTTCTGCTATCATCTCATTAAGGCCGACACGCCCGAAATATGTTTTGCCACAAAAGTCTTGGCGTATAAAACCACAAGAACGTTGATTTTTGTTGATTTTAGCAAATTCTCCGTATTGTTTATTTGCAGCATCTACATAGTTGGGAAGCGATGTATTTTTCCAAAGAGCCTTGTCTGGATAAGAAGATGTTGCACAATTGTCAATAAGAAACCTTGTCTTACCATATTTGCGTTGGTTATATCCTATGGCGTTTAAACGACCAAA
>JAUNQM010000254.1:476-3734 GCA_030536165.1 Prevotellaceae bacterium
TTTATGTCAGGACACTTGTTAGGGTCGTCGGCAATTATTGTGAGCTTGTTCTTTATCAGTGCCTGACCGACAAAGTCCCACTGGGTTCTATTATAATCTGCCGGAACTCTGTTGATAATAATCAACTTACCACGTGCTTCGTCGAGTGTGAGGTCTGGACGATAATAGCAAATCTTATCTTCTGCATTCCTTTTTCTCAGTTCCTCGCGTATTATGTTAAATACTCGTATCCTTGTAAGTTCCTCGTCAAGTTGGTTAGCATGTACGACAACAAGCCCGGTAGTTAGTATTCCTGACAATACAGAGACACTGCTTTCTCCAAATACTTTTTGAACCCAGTCATCCATTGGTTGCCCCTCAGTATTGATAAAGATTGTGCCGAATTCTGTTTTGTCACGTAAGACTCGGTCAAGTACTGTGGTAAAAGATTTCCGGAAAGAATAGTTATTAGGTATTGGTCCGTGGCACATCTCTACATCATCTTCATAATTACGCACGCGGAAGTCAAAGGCTCTACAGCCTTTATCCCATTGTTTGCCGACATCAAATGCCTGTGTCTTTGCACCAAACTGTACCAAAAGGTTTACGTTGTCCGTAGTGCTATCGTGTGTCCCAGGTATAGAGAGGTCGCACACCAGTCTTTTGCCATCAATCCTTCCCATCCAATTCGTGTTGTCTTCTGAATCTGTATCCAAAGGCTCATTTTCTGTAGACACCATTTCTCCGACTAATGAGCTAATCTCTTCTTCACTCATATCGATAAGCTGAGCTTTATTATTCTCTTCGTCCTGTCTTACAAGTTTCAATGGGGCTTCAATAGTATTGTCTTCGACTGATTCGAGTAGGTACAATTCAAGACAGTCTTTGCTGAAACTTTTGACATAGAGGTTCACTTCTTCTTCGCCATAATTAAGAGATAAAACCTCCCTGTGACCGTAAACGTTAGGCTCAGATAGAAAATCTGGAATCACTTTCCAGGTGATTTGCTCTGTAGCGTCAATTAGTTTAATGTCTTCAAAGTCGATGATTGTAGAGCGAATGGTAGCTTTCTCGTGGTTGAAGTCAAAGAGAGTTGTGCCAAGGTTTTGATCATTATCACCATCAATGTCATAAGTCCACAATCCCTTCACATCCTCAATTGTTAGTGGGCCTTCTTTTTTGTTAGGACCATTATTTCCTGAATAATTATTCCCTGAATCATCACTACATGCCACTATGCTAAGTAGCATTGCCAAAATAAAAATAAAACGTAATTTTTTCATATTTTTTGAATTTAAGGTTTTTCTGGGCGCAAATTTACTAAAAAATATCGTTGTAGAGCACTCTATTGCATAAAAAATGAAAAAACTAAACAAAAAAATCGCAAAAAAGTTAAATATACATGAGTTCGGGATAAAAAACGGAGAAAACAGGACAAAAAAGGATTTTGGACTCATGATTACACTGAATATCGGCACAAAGTATATGCTTATCCCGAACTCGCGGATGAACATACCCAAGATGCCGCGGCGTTCTATCTTGGACTGTGGACGCTATGCGATTGCCCTTTTCAGGGCGAGGGGGAGCGGAAAGTCCCATAGGGATGAAACAGGAACTTTATCGCGTGACGGATGTATTCGTCCGACTTGTCGCATATCGTTTCTTCAGTCGTCGCATGTCGTCACTTTACACGTCCGTTTAACTCGGAAAAAGTTTTGCAAAACTTCGACTTACAAAAGTATATGCGATGCGTCTATAAAACCTATACGACGCATAGAGTCTATATGTGCTTTTCTTTTAGGTTGGATTTTGGTTTACGCACGAAAAAAATGCGCGTCAATGCAAGAGCGAATTTGCGTAAACCTCTATGTTTGAATAGTCTTGCGAGAGCGTATAACCAGCCGCGTCGGAAGCATCTGTAGGGTTCAAGTGGTGTGCACGCTCCCACTTGTCTGGCATGCCATCATGGTCCGTGTCCTTTGCTGGTTTGCCTTTACGAAGGCGTGGAAGTCCGCCAACGTCCGACGGAGTATCAATCAAACCCTTGTTGCCATACGTAGCCGTGCCCTTCACAACATCGCTGACTACCACCGCATCATAGGCATCTCTGTGCAGCGAGCAACCAACGCCTTCGATGATTCGCGCGAACGACTCACGGGCAGTTTCAGCGGCAATTGCCTCATAAGGGAACGGCTCGGCAACGAGGCATGTGGCTGTTGAATCGCCCGCAGTAGGGATTGCTTCGGCGAATATGCCGCGTGTGGCTCGGGCATTTCCGAGAGAAGGATGGTAAGGCAAGCCCTTGCGGTCGGCTATGCCTTTGCGATTATCGAGGGTGATATTGTCGTCGCCTTCCATCACGTTACCATCTATATAATAACGTCCAGTCTGGTCTTCTGCCACGCTGAAGAATGTATGTGTGCGCGTTGCAGGCCCTGGTTTGTAGTAGTTATTTACGATATTGACCTCGGCATGATGCCCACCACCATAGCCACATTTGAAGCCCCAGTTGTAGATGGCATTATTCCGACAATCCACCCACTTAGTGCCATCCACCGACGAGAATCGCGGATTGCGGCTTGAATGATTTGCCAGGAGATTGTGGTGGAAGGTGGCTCGGTATCCGCCCCAGATGCCGCCAAAACCGTGGCTGCCTTTGGTGTGAAGTGAGTTTGTGAGGCTATGCGTGACGAGACACCACTGCACGGTCAGGTCTTTTGTCTTGTATATCGACAGACATTCATCGATGCTCCATGACACAGACAAATGGTCGAGCACTACGTTGTGTTGCCCATATCGTCCGCCTCCCAATGCGTCAGAATCGTGGCGGAACTTGTCGCCGACACGCACTCTTAGGTATCTGACAATGACTTCACTTGCGCTGACTGAAAGCGGACAGTCGCATAGGCAAATGCCATCACCAGGAACTGTCTGGCCGAGGATTGTGATGGAATCGTTGGCAATACGCAAAGGCGACTCAAGGAATATGTTTCCGCTGACGGCAAAGACAACGATGCGTGCGCCCTGTGCTTGCACGGCTTCACGCAGCGAACCCTGACCGTCGTTGTTGAGGTTTGTGACGACAAACACGTGCCCACCACGTCCGCCGACGGTGTATTTGCCATACCCTTCGGCTCCAGGAAACGCCAACGAGAATGCCGAAAGCGACATAAACACGCTGGCAACAAGGAGAACGATGCGTAATGTTAGTTTAGGTTTCAAGTTCAGTATGACAAGATTGGCAATTTGTACATTGTAAATGGTAAATGGTACATGCCT
>JAUNQM010000255.1 GCA_030536165.1 Prevotellaceae bacterium
AGCATGGGAGACTCTGAGCGTGGCTCGTGCGATAGAAAACGAATGCTACGTGGCACGCGTGAACTGTGTGGGTACAGATGAATGGGGCGAGTACGTTGGTCGCAGCGCTTTGATTCATCCTTACGGACACATCATTGCGCAGTGTGAAGACCATAAGGAGAGTGAAGCAACAGGAACACTCGACAAGGCTGCGCTTGATAAATACAGAAAGAAATTCTCAACACTTAACGATATTGTATGGACAAACAGACAAAACTACTATTAGGAGATGAAGCCATCGCCTTAGGCGCATTGCATGCCGGACTTGGTGGTGTGTATGCATACCCTGGTACTCCATCGACAGAAATCACGGAATATATACAAGGTTATGTAGCACGAAATAAGGATGTCGAAGGTATTCATACGCGTTGGTGCACAAACGAAAAGACTGCTATGGAGGCAGCACTCGGCATGAGTTATGCCGGCAAACGTGCACTTGTGTGTATGAAACACGTGGGCATGAACGTCTGTGCTGATGCTTTCGTCAATTCGGCAGTGACTGGAGTAAACGGAGGAGTTGTGGTGCTTGCTGCCGATGACCCTTCTATGCATTCAAGTCAGAACGAACAGGATAGCCGCTTCTATGGTAAGTTTGCACTTGTGCCTGTGTTCGAACCGTCCAATCAGCAGGAAGCATACGATATGATGAAGGTGGCGTTTGAGTATTCCGAAAGTATAAAAGAACCAGTGCTTATGCGCATGGTTACACGTCTTGCACATTCAAGGGCAAATGTGGAAGTCGATGTAGAAAAGTCGCTAGTGGTATCTCTACTAGTATCTAACGATAGAAGTTGGGTGCTTCTTCCTGCAATCGCGCGTCGTCAGTATGTTTCATTGCTGAGTAAGCAACCAGAAATGCTGCGTGCGAGCGAGACAAGCCAATTCAATACGTTTGCTAAGGTGGAAGGCTGCAAGACTGGCATTATAGCATGTGGCATCGCATATAATTATGTGCGTGAAGTGTTGGGCGAGAATACTTCTGGTTTTAGCATACTGAAGGTTTCGCAGTATCCATTGCCTGAGAAGCAGATTGTAGAACTGGCAAAGAGCTGCACGGAAATAATTGTGATAGAAGATGGGCAGCCTGTAGTAGAAGAAGGCGTAAAGGTTATCCTTCAGGAGAATGGCATTGCTGACTGCAAGGTAACAGGTCGTTTGACAGGCAAACTTCCTCGCACGGGTGAACTCAATCCGGATAGTGTGGGAATAGCATTGATTGGCAAGCATGATGGCGAAACAGAAAGCAAGTCAAATGTGACAGATATCATTGCTGCACGTCCACCACAGCTCTGCCCTGGATGTGGGCACAGAGATGTATATGCAGCACTAAAACTTGTTGCATCGGAATATCCTGATTACCGCATATTCGGCGATATAGGCTGTTACACTCTTGGAGCGTTGCCTCCATTCCAGGCGTTGGCAAGTACTGTAGATATGGGCGCATCAATTACGATGGCTAAAGGTGCTGCTGATGCTGGGCTCTTCCCATCGATAGCAGTTATTGGCGATTCAACATTCACTCATTCAGGTATGACAGGTCTGCTTGATGCTGTAAATGATAAGAGCAACATCACAGTAGTGATAAGCGACAACCTCACGACGGGAATGACAGGCGGTCAAGACTCTGCTGGCACAAGTAAGTACGAAGCAATATGCCTCGGACTTGGTGTGGAACCAGAGCACTTGCATGTGGTTGTGCCTTTGGAGAAGAACATGGATGAGATAACAAAAATCATTCGTGATGAGATAAACTACTACGGCGTGAGCGTCATAATACCTCGCAGGGAATGTATTCAGACTTTAAGAAGACACGCTAAAGCAAAGAAGCAATGAAAAAAGATATAATATTATGTGGTGTCGGAGGACAGGGAACCCTCTCGATAGCAACAATAATAGGTGAGGCTGCAACGAAGGCTGGTGTGAAGCTGAAGCAGGCCGAGGTTCATGGAATGAGTCAACGCGGTGGTGATGTTCAAAGCAATTTGCGTCTTAGTACAGAAGCAATCTGGAGCGACCTTATTCCGCTTGGCAATGCCGATATTATTATCTCAATGGAGCCAATGGAGGCGTTGAGGTACATGGAATTTACAAATGAGGACACATGGGTGATAACTTCATCAAATCCTTTTGTCAACATTCCTAATTATCCAGCTTTGGACAAGGTCGTTGCAGAACTGAACAAACTGCCGCATGTGCAGATGATGGCTATTGATGACATTGCAAAAGAGAACAAGATTCCACGTGGTGCCAATATGATTCTGCTTGGCATGGCAGCACCTTATCTTGAAATCATTTCGCCAGAACAACTGCGAGAAGCAATAAAGACCATATTTGCCAATAAGGGTGAGGCTGTGGTTGAGTCTAATATAAAAGCATTCAACATAGGATATGAATACACCAATAGATAGTAATATCATTGATCGTCAGATAGAGAAACTTGGTGTCAAGGATTTCTCGAAGGCAACTATTCGCGAGATAGTGGCTATTGCTGCTGGAGCAGAGCAGGAATCGGGCAAGGAGTTCATCAAGATGGAGATGGGTATTCCAGGTCTTGCACCTTGCCAGTATGGTGTGCAAGCACAGATAGAAGCCCTGCAAAATGGAATAGCTCAGTTCTATCCAAACATCAATGGACTGCCAGAACTCAAGTATGAGATGGCTCGATTCGTTAAGGCATTCCTTGATGTTGATATTAGCCCTTATGGATGTGTGCCTGTGGCTGGCTCGATGCAGGGGACATACGCATCGTTCCTGACAAGTAGTCAGGCCAAAGATGGTGGCAAGATACTCTTCATTGACCCAGGATTCCCTGTGCAGAAGCAGCAGTGTGTTGTCATGGGTGTCGATTATGAGACGTTTGATGTCTATGACTTCCGTGGCGAAAAACTCGGTCCGAAGCTTGAATCCTATCTTGAAAAGGGCGACATAGCTGCTATCATATACAGCAATCCTAACAACCCATCGTGGACGTGCCTCAATGAAAGCGAACTCAAGACAATCGGTGAACTTGCTACGAAGTACGACATAGTGGTGCTTGAAGACCTTGCATACTTTGCAATGGACTTCCGTCGCGACATGAGCACACCGTTTAAGGCTCCATTCCAAAGCACTGTTGCGAAATACACAGGCAACTATGTGCTTCTTATCAGCGGAAGCAAGGCGTTCAGTTATGCAGGCGAACGCATCGCCGTGGCTTGCATTTCCGACCATATATATAATAAGGTGTATCCAAATCTTGCAAAGCGTTATGGCAACGGTGCCTTCGGAAGCGTGTTTATCCATCGTGTGCTCTATGCCCTGTCGAGCGGAACATCCCATAGTGCGCAATATGCTCTGGGTGCAATGCTAAAGGCTGCAAGCGATGGTCTGTATGATTTCCGTAAAGAGGTGAGCGAATATGGCCGACGTGCCAAACTTTTGAAAGAAGTCTTTCTAAGGCATGGGTTCCATATTGTCTATGACAAAGACCTTGATGAGCAGATAGCCGATGGATTCTATTTCACTGTAGGATACAGGGACATGCGTGGCGCAGAACTTGCTAAGACGTTACTCTATTACGGAGCCAGTGCAATGCCGCTCGACTCAACAGGAAGTAGTCAGCAGGGGCTTCGAATTTGTACGTCGTTCATAACCGATGAGCAAATCAGACTGCTTGATGAGAGGCTTGCGATATTTGAAAAATGTAC
>JAUNQM010000256.1 GCA_030536165.1 Prevotellaceae bacterium
GGTTCAAGGTTTAAGGTTCAAGGATATCGACCTCGATATTTCGATCTTTCGATTTTTCGAGTATTAAACGGCTATATGATACAACAATCGGGGCTATCGAATAATCTTAACCTCGCCATTCGGCTTCAGCTTAATAATGCTTGAAGGCGTATGAGGTTCATGTTCCTGACGACGCGACCAGCAGACGTAGTCAACAGCATCGAGTATTTCCTTTGAGATGTCACAATAATTCTGTGCCGCAGGTTCACCGCTGATATTTGCACTTGTCGATACAAGCGGCTTCTGGAATCTATAGCACAACTCCTTTGAGAACACCTCTCGCGTAACACGCATTGCAATGCTTCCATCCTCGGCAATAAGATTTTGCGCAAGTCCTGTTGCACCGTCAAGTATCACGGTCGTTGGCTTTTCAGCAATCTCTATCAAATCCCAAGCCACCTCTGGCACGTTGCGAACATAACGCTGCATACGAACATCGCTATCTACAAGGCAAATCATAGCCTTCGAGTCATCACGACGCTTTATCTCGTAAACCCTCTTAACGGCTTCTTCGTTAGTTGCATCGCAGCCAATCCCCCACACGGTGTCAGTCGGATATAGTATCACTCCACCTTTGCGAAGCACCTCAACAGCTTTCTTTATATCTTCTTCTACTTTCATCCTTTATTAAAATTCTGAAGTGAAATGGAACTTAATCTTCTTAAAGTCCTCTTGGGCCATTTGCAGCACATAGCCGCTGTCGGCAAGGAACACATCGCGTCCGTCCTTGTCCTTTGCCATGTATTGGTATTTGCGTTTCTTGAAGTTTTCAAGTTCGGCAGCATCGTCGCTCTCTATCCAGCATGCTTTATATAGATGTATCGGTTCCCAACGACACTTTGCATTGTATTCATTCTCCAACCGATACTGAATAACCTCGAATTGCAGTTGTCCCACAGTACCGATTATCTTGCGACTGTTGAACTGATTGACAAACATCTGCGCCACACCCTCATCCATAAGCTGGTCGATTCCTTTGTTGAGTTGTTTGGACTTCATTGGGTCGTCGTTCTCAATGTACTTGAACATCTCTGGCGAGAACGAAGGAAGCCCACGGAAGTGCAGTTGTTCGCCCTCGGTAATGGTATCGCCAATCTTAAACGTACCATTATCTGGCAGACCGATTATGTCACCAGGATAAGCTTCGTCGATAGTGCTCTTGCGTTGAGCCATAAACTGCGTCGGCGACGAAAAGCGCAAGGTCTTTCCATGACGCACATGCAAATAAGGAGCATTACGCACAAACTTACCGCTGCATATCTTGCAGAATGCTATACATGAGCGATGGTTCGGGTCGATGTTTGCGGTAATCTTGAATATGAATCCCGTAAACTTCGGTTCCTCTGGTGCAACTGTTCTCTCCTCAGCAAGCACAGGACGTGGAGATGGCGCTATCTTTACAAAGCAGTTCAGCAACTCCTGCACACCAAAGTTATTGAGCGCACTACCGAAGAACACAGGTGCTACATCGGCATTGCGATAGTCTTCCTCGCTGAACTCAGGATAAACTCCATCGACAAGTTCAAGGTCTTCACGCAGTTTTGCAACATCCTTCTCGCCCACATGCCGGTCAAGTTCCTCGCTGTCAACATCCACCTCAACCTTCTCGGTCACGCGTTGCTTGTCTGGAGTGAAAAGGTCGAGTTTGTTCTCATATATATTATATACGCCCTTGAACTTCGCACCTTGATTGATAGGCCACGAAAGTGGACGCACTTTTATTTCCAGTTCTTTCTCCAGTTCGTCAAGCAAATCGAAAGGGTCCCTACCCTCTCGGTCCATCTTGTTTATGAATATGATTACAGGCGTCTTTCGCATACGGCATACGGTCATCAGCTTTCTTGTCTGCGTCTCAACGCCTTTCGCGCCGTCAACGACAATAATAGCCGAATCAACTGCCGTAAGTGTACGGAATGTATCTTCGGCAAAGTCTTGGTGTCCTGGCGTGTCGAGAATGTTCACTTTGTAGCCCTCGTAGTCGAACTCCATCACAGATGTCGAGACAGAGATACCACGCTGCTTCTCTATGTCCATCCAGTCAGACGTTGCCGTCTTTCTTATCTTATTGTTCTTTACAGCACCTGCCACCTGAATCTGTCCACCAAACAGGAGGAACTTCTCCGTGAGAGTTGTTTTACCTGCGTCTGGGTGTGAGATTATGGCAAAGGTGCGCCGTCTGTTTATTTCTTCTATATTCATTTTATCAATTTAGTTATCCGTCCATCAAAACTCCAACGGGCTCTCCTTATCCTTCATATAGTAGTCATTGAGCAGCCCTATGTAGGTTGTGATTTCCTTTATAGCGTTTTGAGTCTCTATCGTTATTTCTTTCTTTTGCAATTTCAGCAACATCACCCCGTATAAAGCCTCAAAACATGTTTCCACCTCATTCAAGCCAGCCGAACCTGACTTGCGTCGCAACTCTACGACGTAAGGCAACACCTTATAATATTGTGATGTGTAGAATGGGTATTTCGGCGAGTTGAGCAACTGCTCATCAAGTTCGCAGAGTATCTGCATCGTAGTCTTGTTTATCTGCAGATGACCTTTTTCCACTACGCCTTCTTCCTTCATCATCCTAACAAGATTGCGCCACCAAGTCTCTTCCTCGTCCATGTCATCCTCATTGAAGTCGAACCTACTGAGGTATTCCTTGCGTATGCGCACTATGTCGCAGCCGTATGCACGGATGATGTCTTCTACCTGCCACATGTAAAGCAGGTATTCTGAAATGTTTTCCTTTCTTAGTTTATCAGCGATGAACATCTTCTAACGATGGCAATGAATACAAATCGGTGACTGTGCCGATAAGCATATAAAGCGCAATCAGCACTACGATTATACCCATCACGTGATTTATTGTTACTATTGTCTTTAGCGTAAATCTGTTTCTCAGCTTATCAATAAACAGCGTCAGACCAAACCAGAAGCCTATTGCGCCCGCAAGTATTCCGCCAAATCCGAGGCATACCTCAAAGAAATGCTCAGGCACCACAAACGTAAACAGCGCAAAACATGTGGTAAATATAAATATGATAAGCGGATTAGATAGTGTTATAAGGAAAGCCGTCCATCCGTTATGGAACAGCGTTCCCTGATGCTTTCCCCCACCCTGGCGCACATTCTTCACAGGATTGCTCCTGTATGACAAGATGCCGAAGATGAGAAGAACCACACCTCCTATTATCTGAAGATAGAAGTGATTACGCTCGTCTTTGATAAAGTCTGTCACGAAACTCATGCCGAGCCCCACAATAAGCGCATAGATAAAATCGCTCAGGGCTGCACCAACACCCGTGGCAAAGCCATACCAACGACCCTTATTGAGCGTGCGCTGAATACAAAGCACACCCACGGGCCCCATTCCTGCCGATGCTATAATGCCGATTATCGCACCTTTTATAATTAATTCCAGTATTCCTACTGAGTCGTACCATACCATAATGGCTGCAAAGATAATAAAACTTTGCCAAATAATCGGCGGACCCACACATTTTTTTTCAAAAAAAAGGAAAACACACACCACAAAGACCACGCAAAAGCATCATTCATCCTCATCAAGCCACATCGAAGAAGCCATTAGCAAGCATCCCAACAGCACCTACCGCACACCTTCACTCCACTCAACGCATATACTCGGAAAAAAGTTGATACAACTTTCACTCAAAAGTTGAC
>JAUNQM010000257.1 GCA_030536165.1 Prevotellaceae bacterium
ATACAAGGTTTTCAAGTTTCATTAACGCATCGTAACTGGGTTATAGAACAATTGCCGATCAGCCTTTGTCCCGTTGGGACTTCTGCCTAATGTGAACTGCCCTGCAAAAAGCAAGTTTTTCCCATTGCAGTTCCCTTTAGTCAAGATTGCTGCTAAAGCATCAATCAAAGACTGAAAATTATTCAACAATTATGAACAATTTTTTTTGCGAAACTTGACTTTCTTATAATATATAATATGTAGGGGCTGCGGGTGCAGCCCCATACATGTATTATTTAACACCAAGAATAATTGCAGCTGTTGCTGTGATGTCGCTCACGTCGATTTGACCATCCTGATTAGCATCAGCATTGTCAGCATTCCATGATGCTCCTGTTGCTGCACCATTCAAGATGTAGCTTGCAATAGCAGTAATGTCGCTTACATCTACAACGCCATCGTTGTTGGCATCGCCAGGAAGTACATTAGAACCAGCACCCTTGACTACAGTGCCATCGAATGTTACAAGTGCAAGACAGTAGTTGTCCTTTGCTTCTTCTTCAGCATTTGTAGGAACACGGTCTGTTTCATAATATGGACGATACTGCTGAGTCCAGTGCATTACCCAGTAACCATCAACATTGTTGATTACAGATGACAGGCTTGTACGGTTAGCCTGTACATCATAAACTGGCTTAGGAGCAACAGCGTAAGTACCATCTTCTGAATTTACGATAGCCATCTTATGCTTAGTGTCGTTGAAGTTATTGTAAGTGCCTCCAATCAGCCAGCTAATCATGAACTGATTGTCCTTACCCTTCTGAATTGTATGTGAACCAGCATTCTGTTCATCAATAGGTTCTACAGAAATACCTTCATCACCCCACTGCAGAACTCCGAGAGAGTCAATCTTCTGCATGATGTATGCCTGATAAGACTGAGTTCCATAATTGTATTCAGTGAATGTTGCGATAAATCCGTTTCCATCTGGTGAAGGTATTACCAATGGCATACGCTGGCAGTTGTACTCGTCGTATGAAAGACGCATTGGAGCCTTACCGTCTGAATTTGTATAACCTAATGTACCGTCTGGCTTAACCCATGCGATGTATGCATGATAAGGCTGGCTCATATCTGGCTGATAGTTGTAAGTGATGTAGAAACCACCCTTACCGTCGCGACCTGCATTGATACGAGTCTGGAGAGTTGGCATTTCGCCCCAGCTGCCTGTGAACAGGCTCAATCCGCGAGCGCTAACATTTGACCAAGCCTCACTACCATCTGCATTATATTTCTTTGCATAGATTGAGTAAGCACTCGTGCGCGCGTATATCATATAATATGAGCCGTTCTCTCCGAGTACCAACATTGGGTCGGCATAGAACTCTGCATCCTTTCCAAGACGAAGGTCGTCGAGTTTAGTCAGTACTTGACCTTCCTTGGATACGTGTACGCGTTCAATATATTGAGTGTATTGACCAGAATAAACTGCTGGACGTGTCCATGCGAATACGTTTGTTCCGTTAGGGAGTTCGATGATATTCATCCATACGCCTGCCTCATAGTGATTGTTCTCGTCGAGGTTTACACCGTCGCGATCCCAAACGCTTGTTCCGTCTGGACGGAAGCGATAGCCAGTGAATGTAACATTAGAACCATTGCCAGAACGCTCGTCGCTGATGGCTACAGTAACAGTACTGTCTGAGTTTGCGCAGAGATACTGGTTAACCTTTGTCCAAGAAGCGTTAGGATAGCTTGAAATTTCGATACCTAAGTCACCAAACATCTTGTTACCCATCTTGTCGATACCATTCAGGTACATAGTATAAACGGTATGGTCAAGGTCAGCAACAGTTGTGTGTGATGGATGATAGATGAAGTACCAGAGTGTACCATCAACACCCATTACCTGCTCGTTAGCATACTGGTTAGTTCCTGTAGGGAGAGCACGAAGACCATATACTCCGTCTGTACCCCACTTAGAGTTTGTGAAGTCAAGTTCTTTTGGTTCTTCCTTCTGGCCTACCACCATCTTACCATCGAAAGTAATAAGTGCAAGGCAGTGGTGATCCTTGAGTTCATCTTCATTCTCTTGCTCGCGGTCGCCTGCATATATAGGCTTATAGGTCTGCTTCCAGTGGAGAATCCAGTAACCTTCTTTCTTATTTACAAGAGATGTGAGGTTTGTACGATAGAACTGCTTGGTTGACATTGTTACAATACCCTGCTCTGGATGTACAAATGAGTGGTCGCTTGAGTTGAATATAGCGTAATAGTTCTTAGTATCGCTATATGGCTTATCGTTGCTACCGTTTGTCCATGTGAGGAGGAATTGTCCCTTGTAGCCAGGCTGCAATTTAGCATTACCTATGTTCTGTGATGACTGTGGCTGGAATTCGTAGCCTATGTCACCCCACTGAAGGTTTCCGAGAGAGTCAATCTTCTGAAGTGTCAGACCTTCATACTGCTGGTAAGCCTGGTTGTAGTATAAGATAGCTGCAACAAAGCCGTTTCCATCTGGTGAAGGAATGATATCCGGCATTCTCTGTGCATTGTTCTCATCGTATGAGAGACGTACAGGTGCCTTACCTTCTGAATTAGTGAAACCGAGACTTCCGTCAGGTCTTACCCAAGAGATGTATGCGTGATAAGGGTCGTCGCTTGAACCAGGAGCTGCGTTGTAAGCAATGAGAACACCACCCTTGCCGTCGCTCTTTACATTCAATCTTACCTGAAGCATATTTACTGAGCCCCAGCCGCCTGAATAGATGCTAACACCACGGCTGCTTACGCTTGGCCATGCATTTGAGCCGTCGGCATTGTACTTCAATACATAAATACTCTGTGAACTTGTGCGTGCATATACGAGATAGTATGTGCCGTTTTCACCTGCTACAAGTGCTGGATAGCTGTTATAGTCAGATGCAGGATTACCGATGCGGAGGTCTTCAAGCTTGTTGAGCTTTACGCCTTCCTTAGATACGTGGCAACGCTCAAGAACCATTGATGATCCAGTATAAGTCGGAGAACGCATCCATACAAATACGTTTGTGCCATCAGTAAGTTCTGTGATAGTCATGCCGCAAGCGAATGAATAGTTGCCTGCTTCGTCGATGTTGATACCATCACGGTCCCATACGCTTGTACCATCCTTGCGGAAACGGTAAGCAGTATAGGTAAGGCTACCCTGTGCTTCATCGTTACGACAGTCGCGGACTACCATTGTAACTGAACCGTCAGAGTTTGCATAGAGTGTCTGACCGATTTCTGTCCATGAACGGTTAGGGTAGTTTGATACAACCATACCCTTGTCGCCAAAGAGCTTGTTACCTTTCTGGTCGATAGCGTTGAGATAAAGGTTGTATGTAGTAGTCTTTATATCTTCCACAGCATCACTTTCTGGTGAATATGCGTAATACCAGAGTGTACCATCAGCACCGATTACGCGCTCTGTACCGTACTCGTTAGTTCCTGAAGGAAGTGCTAACAGGCCATACTCACCATCTGAACCCCACTTAGAGTTAGTGAAGTCACCAGGAGTTGGATCGTCTGGCTGGTCAGGGTTGTCTGGGTTGTCAGGGTCGTCGTTAGGATCATCAGGACGAGGACCAGGGCCTGTACCTTCTCCATATTGGAAGAAGATGCGATAGCCGTAGTCTGCAATGTTAGTGTTTGAAGCAATCTGTTTTCCTTCGGCATCATACCAATAGATATTTCCACGTGGGAGGAGGA
>JAUNQM010000258.1 GCA_030536165.1 Prevotellaceae bacterium
CTGATCTGCAAGGTAATCAGAGAGACCTTGTTTAGGATTGTTTATATACTTTGAAGAAGATGCTTTGCGCAAGTCACAGTCGATGAGCAGCGTCTTTTTCTTCTTCAGTGCAAATGTGAGTGCAAGGTTGATGGCAATGAATGTCTTACCTGAGTTTACGTTGTAAGATGTGATTGCCATTACCTTTTCGTCTGCCTTTGCACTTACAAACTCGATGTTAGTACGCAGCACGCGGAATGCTTCATTGACAACGTCTCGCTGACCATGTTTAACAACGACGAGCTCTGATTTCGTGAGTTTTGATTGCCAAGGCCAACGCCACTTGCGGTCGTCGTTTGCCACTTCTGGTATTTCTCCGAGGAATGGTGCTGAAACAACGTCTTGCAGTTCCTTACGCGTCTGGAGTGTAGTGATGAGCTGACGTTTCAGGTAAATGATACCGAAAGGAATCAAGAGACCTAATAGTAATGCTATGAGGTAAATCTGATGCTTTTTAGGTGAGGTTGGCAGCAGACTTCCGTATGGAAGCATCACGATGCGTGTGTTGTATGCTGTGAATGCTTGTGAGAGCTCGTTTTCCTCAAGTTTCTGGAGGAGGAACATGTAAAGACTTTGCTTTACAGCCTGCTGACGTTCAACAGAGAGGAGCGTCTTTGCCTGCTGAGGGTTCTTTTGTATTTCTTTCAGTTTTTCAGCTGTGCTTGCTTCCATGTTTCTTATCTGAGTCTGTAGGACAACGTTCTGGTTGTCGAGGCTCTTTGTGATAGCAGCACGCAGATTCTTTATTTGTTCGTCAAGTCCTGGCAACAAAGCATTGTTTATGCTACTGTTGTCAATCAAGCTCTGACGTTTCAGTATGAGGTCGTTGTATGCATCGATTTGTTTTTCTATAGCACCAGAACTTAGGCCTGAACCAGAAGGTATAAGTGTGTTCTTGCCTGAATTTGCTACAAAGTTGCGCATGTACTTGCCCATTTCGAGTTGGCTTCCAAGTTCTACAACCTTATCCTTGCTTTCCTGACCTTTTTCCATGTACATTTTTGCAGCCTCCTCAACATCAGGAAGCATGTTTGAACTCTTGAATTCAGAGATTGTCTGATCAACACCTGAAAGGTCGCTTTCAAGCATTTTAAGACGGTCGCGGATAAACTTTGTCGTAGCAACGGTCACTTGGTTTTTGTCCTGTACCCAGCGCTCGTTATACACTTCAATCAGTTTGTTGAGGACATCCTCTGCACGTTGTGCTGATTCGTCTGTGATTGTAAGTGTGATGATTTCTGCTAACTTGTCAGCAATAGAAACGCCTACACGTGCCATGTATCCGTTGGTTGTTCTAGATTTCTTGCTTCTGGTCACATAGATAGTTTGCTTTCCTTTTATAGGCTTGAGCAAAGTGACGTTTATATTTCCGACTGCTGTTCTGCAAGTTTTGCCAAACTGCCCCTTCACAGTTGCATCATATTCGTCTTTGTTCTTGCGAAGTTTTGAGAGCGTGAATACGTCACCATTGATATCCATTGTAAATGCAATATAGTCTTCAGGCTTTGCATCAAGGATTTTAACTTCAATCGGGAGGTTTTCGCCGTAAAGAACAACAGTGCGAAGACGTCCTTTGGCTACATAATTGTATTGCAATTTCAGTCTATCTACAACCTCATACATTAGGTCTGGTGACTGGAACACATATTTTTCATTATCGACAGTAGATGTGGTATTGAACAAACCAATGTCTGTGATGCCAGACGCCCTATTGCCTATGCTCTTTCCTGCCTTGTCGTCTTTGATTTCTACTTGTGCTGTTCTTGTATATTTAGGCATTGTCTTTGCTATATAGAGATACGCAATAAGCATAGTTGCAAGCAAAGAGAACACGAACCAATACCACTTGTGCAAACAAGTATAGTAAAGTTCCTTAATCTGTGCGTAGTCAGTTTTCCCGTTATTTTGTGTCTGGTTAACGGAAATATTGTTTTGTGTCTGCTGAAGTGCCATGTCAGATTATTTTTTTAAGATGTTTACTAACAATGAAATCAATGAAACACCAATGCTTGTTGCACTGAACCAAAGCGTTGTCATACTACCAATCTCAGAGTTCTGTGCCTTTGCTTTGTTCGGTTCAACATAGACGACGTCGTTCTGCTTGAGGTAATAAACAGGTGACGACATCAGCGACTTAGCATCGCAGAGATTTACCTTATATACATGCTGGTGTCCGTTTTCCATACGGAGCACTTTCACGTTCTCACGACGACCATAAATGGTGAGGTCGCGTGCCATTGAAAGAGCGTCAAGGATAGTTACTTCATCGCGGTCGATAGAGAAGCGCCCTGGATTTGTTACTTCGCCCATTACACTGATTTCAAGATTCGTGTAAGTCACGTTTACAGTAATGTCGCGTGCTTGACCACTTGTTAAAATGGCATTCTTTACTGCGGCTTCTACTTGTGAGCGTGTGAGCCCTGCAACATGTAGCTTGCCGATAACAGGGAAATCTATATCGCCCTGCTCGTTTACTGTGTAGGCGTAAGGTGAGTTCTGTACAGAGGTTACATTGGAGTAACCGTTACCAGAACTCATCGAGAACATGTTATTGATTACCTCACTGCCTTGTGCCTTCACTTGAATGAACAGTTTGTCTCCGTTCTGAATCAGAATTGGAGTCTCCTGATGTGTCTGGACTATGTTGATGGTATCTGTGTCTTGGAAGTAAGCAACCTGCTTATGTGTCTTGCAGGAAGTTACGGCAAGTGCTAACACCATGAGTAAGCCCGCCATTTTCATAATAGTCTTGTTCATATTCTTTGTCTTTTATATTTATTTCTTCTTTTTGTTATTCTCAGGAAAAAGATGAATTACAAAATATTAAATGCCTTTGGTAATTCTGCCTTGAGTATCATGTCTATCATACTCATTCTATGGCAATCTGTGCCGTAATACTGGTAGTAGTTCTGCTTAAGCATGTCTTTTGCTTTCTTTGTCACGATGTGACCATATCCGTTGCTCAGTGAACCAAGATTGAGCTGGAACCTAATGCCCATATCCTTCAGCAACTTGTAGTCTTTCTTGTCCATGTACATATATCGCTCAGGATGTGCGAGCACAGGGTAGTAGCCTTTGCCTTTTATGTCGTTGAGTATTTCAACCATTCGCATTGGAGGATTGTAATAACTGGTCTCAACGAGCACTTGGTCGTATGTTCCGAGTGTGAGTAAATCTTTTTCTTTAAGCTTTTCCTCGAACCCATCGTCGAGCATATATTCAGCAGCCAGATGCAGTACGAGCGGCTTTCTCGTCTCTGTCTCAGCTACTTTTAAGTAGGCTTCCGTCAGTTCTTCAAACCTCTCCTTTAGTTTCTCAGTCGTGTTTGGTATGTCTTCCATCACGTGTGGAGTTAGCCACACCTCACTTACACCGAGCTGCTCATAGCGTTTGAGTATCTCAAGCGAGTCGTCCATTGTCTTTACGCCATCATCCACTCCAGGGAGTATATGGCAGTGATAATCAACGAAGTTCTCAAAGAAGTTCGTCGTTTCTATTGTCTTCTTCTTACTAAAAAACATATTCGGCTACAAAGATAATAAATTATTTTTATATACTCAATAATTATTTCTTTTTTTCTTATCAAAATCTGTGATTTTGTACAACGAGAATGCTCCTTGATGCTGTCTGTTGCATTAGCCCTTCACACCTGAGGTGTTATGCGTCTCAC
>JAUNQM010000259.1 GCA_030536165.1 Prevotellaceae bacterium
TTGATTCAGGATCTCCTTCCTGTTAAGCAATGGATTAAATTGTACATTGTACATGGGACTCCGAGCTTGCTCGCCTGAGCACCTACTGGAGCGCAAGAAATTGTACATGCCATGACACCTTATTATATAACGCGCACGCGCGCGAGGAGAAAAGATGCACATCGCGACAATCAATTTTCAATTGTCAATTATCAATTACTCCAGCCCTCCACACCCTAGGAGTGAACCGTGTCACACCTCAGGTGTAACCACCCCTCACACCTTAGGTGTTACGCCCGCAACACCTATGGTGTGAAGGGCTCAAATTAGCGTTCTCTTTGCCAGGCACCTACAATCCATCGCCTCGCGAAGTGCAACAAATACCCCTTACACATACATCAGAACTGGTTTCCATATCATTTATCGAGTGTTCGAATGTCGCATCTCCGACCCGCGATGCAATAAATGAGCCAAGACTCAAAAAAAGTCCTGTACTTTTCAAACAAATTCTTTTTTGCATCAAAAAATATTGGCATCAACAGCAAAAAATCAGCAAAAATCGCTTGCTTTTCACAAAAAAAATATACCTTTGCATTTTGGAATAAAATGGTTAAAATGAAAAATACAGAATTATACTCTCATTTCTATGGTGGAGAACCTCAGTATCATATCTTCTCGCCATACAGAGTATGCCCCCTCGGAGCACACGTTGACCACCAGCACGGATTGGTGACGGGCTTTGCTTTCGACAAGGGCGTAAACCTATATTTCAGCATTACAGACGACGGCACCGTTGACCTCAAAAGTCCTGACTTTGAGGGCGATGTTATGTTCGACATAAAGGCTCCGGTACAAGTAAAGAACGGCAACTGGGGCGACTATGCACGCGGAGCAAAGTATGCTTTGAAGAAGCGTTTCACCCTTCATCATGGCATAAAAGGCGTAATCGTGGGTTCGCTTCCTGTAGGCGGACTCTCATCTTCGGCAGCAGTGCTTATCGCCTACGTCATGGCTATGGCAAAGGCTAACGACATCGAACTGACAAAGATGGAGGTGATAAAGATTGCATCACAGGCTGAAAGGGAATACATAGGACTCAACAATGGTATTCTCGACCAGAGTTGTATTGCCCTCTCGGAAAAGGACAGCCTCCTGTTCCTCGACACAGACACAGAAGAATACCGCATCATACGCAAGAATGCGAAGATGCCAGACTTCCATCTCGGCATTTTCTTCTCAGGTCTAACCCGCTCATTAGTGAGCAGCGACTACAATCTGCGCGTTGCCGAATGTAAGACTGCCGCATGGAACATGCTGGCATACACTGATCAGCCGCTGAAGAAACTTGAAAAGACATTCCTCCGCGACATTCCAAAAGAGGTGTATGAAAAGACGTGCGACATCATGCCAAAGCGTTTTGCACGCCGCGCTGAGCACTTCTATACCGAATACCGCCGCGTTCGTCAAGGCGTCACAGCATGGGAAAGCGGTAATCTGCAGTTGTTCGGAAAGCTTACATTCGAGAGCTGCGAAAGCTCGATTCACAACTACGAATGTGGTTCACCCGAACTCATAGCCATCTACGAAATCATGCGCACGCTCGATGGTGTCTATGGGGGACGATTCTCTGGCGCAGGATTCAAGGGTGCATGTATTGCACTCGTAAACCCTGAAAAGGAAGACTACATCCGAGAAGAACTCACACGTCAGTATCTTGAGCGCTTCCCTGAATACGAAGGGACGTTTGAAGTACACTTCTGCAAGACCGACGACGGCGCACGTTTCATCTAAGGCCCTACCCTATCCCTTCCCCGTATGGAGTGGACTAATCTGAAAAATCGAAAAAAATGATTAACATAATATTAGCTGCAGGTTACGCCACGCGCATGTATCCGCTTACGGAAAACTTCCCGAAGCCGCTGCTGCAGATTGGCGATAAGACTATCCTTGACCGCCTTGTCGAAGACGTTGACAAGTTCGACGAAATAACAGAGCACGTGCTTGTTACAAACCACAAGTTTGCCAGTATCTTCAATGAATGGAAGGAAAAAGCAGCATGCACGAAGCCAATAACAATCATCGACGACGGTTCGACGACAAACGATAACCGCATCGGAGCTGTCAGAGACTTGCTCCTCGCACTTTCAACATTAAAGAAGAAAGAGCCTCTGCTCGTGGTTGCAGCCGATAACATTCTCGACTTCTCGCTCAAAGGATTCGTGGAATACTACGCAGAGAAGCAGACGTCGCTCATTATGTGCCACAACGAGGAAAAGAAGGAAAACCTCCAGCGCACGGGCGTTGTATGTCTCGACGAGAATAACAAGGTGCTTCTCATGGAAGAAAAACCGAAAGAGCCAAAGTCACATTGGGCAGTACCACCTTTCTACATCTATTCCGACAAAGACTACGAACTGATTCTTAATTGCATCGAAAACGGATGTGGATTTGACGCCCCAGGCAATCTGGCTCATTATCTTTGCGACAAATCAGTAATGCACGCATGGGAAATGCCAGGCAAACGCTACGACATTGGCAACCTTGAAGTGTATGAAAAGTATAAAAACGGAATATAACAGAGTTTAGAGCGTAGAGTCAAAGCAAACGTCTTAACTCCTTTAACTACAAAAAGACAATATGAAAATATTAGTAACCGGAGCCGCAGGCTTCATAGGCTTTCACCTCACACAAAAACTTCTTCAACGTGGCGATGAAGTGGTAGGACTCGACAACCTCAACCACTACTATCCCGTTGAACTCAAGCATGCACGTCTTGCACAAATCACAAGCGACAAGTTCCGCTTTGTTGAAGGCGATATAGCCGACAAAGACCTGCTGCCAAAGCTTTTCGAGAAAGAAGCATTTGACGGAGTGGTAAACCTTGCAGCGCAGGCAGGTGTACGCTATTCCATCGAGAATCCTTTCGCATACGTCGATGCCAACCTCGTTGGTTTCGCTAACATACTTGAATGCTGCCGTAACTATCCTGTGAAGCATCTTGTCTATGCTTCGTCAAGTAGCGTTTATGGAGGCAACACCAAGACCCCATTCTCTGAAGAAGACAAGGTGGATAATCCTGTATCGCTCTATGCAGCAACAAAGAAGGCAAACGAACTGATGGCAAGCTGCTATTCAAAACTCTATAAGATTGCAGCAACAGGTCTTCGTTTCTTCACGGTTTATGGTCCTTGGGGACGTCCTGATATGGCCCCTATGCTCTTTGCTAAAGCCATCAGCAGCGGTCAGCCAATCAAAGTGTTCAACAACGGTGACATGATGCGCGACTTCACATACGTAGGCGACATTATCGAGGGTGTCGTACGAGTGCTCGACAATCCACCTGCAGAAGATGCAGACGGACGCCGCCACGACGTGTATAACATCGGATGCAGCAACCCTGTAAAGTTGATGGATTTCATCTCAACGATTGAAGACGCCATCGGCACACCAGCAGAGAAGATTATGCTTCCTATGCAGCCTGGTGATGTTTATCAGACTTACGCAGACACCTCAAAGCTGGAGAAGAATATGGGCTACAAGCCAACTACAACATTAAAAGAAGGCATCGGCAAGTTCATCGAATGGTACAAGAGCGATGAAAATCCGCTGAGACCATAATGAAGCCGAGATATTACAGAACCAAAGCTATAGAATTTTTCAAAAAAATAATATTATGAGAGTAATTATTACAAAAGACTACG
>JAUNQM010000260.1 GCA_030536165.1 Prevotellaceae bacterium
AGAACCATACTGATACGTTGCTTCGCCAACTGTAAGCATAGGCATATTGGAATAATAGCCTATTTTGTAGCTTGCGTTGTAAGTTTCCTTGTCTGTAGCAACTGTTGTTTCACCAACAGTCCATGTGCCGGCACCAGTAGTACTTGCCCATGTATATGCCGTTGAACTATAAGGCATATAGACATTAGGAGCCAGATAACCTGTAGCTGTCACACTTGTTGCAAAAGCACCGTCTGGCAAATTGTAATAAGCACCTTCAGCATTAGCTGTTGCAATGGTGAAGATAGTGCATAAAAGTAATAAAATCTTTTTCATAACTTTACTTTCTTGATTAATAATAAATTATATTTAGTCTCTGTAATATTTAGTTCTTCCGTCTATTCAAAATTGTAGAGTTAACATTACTCTCCAAATGAGTTGTTCGGTTGCTTTGCTTCACACGTCGTTAATACTCGGGAAAAGTTTTGCAAAACTTTTTCGCACTATAACGGACGTGTGTAGAAAGCATATACGACGTGTCACTATTTTCCTAATATTATACCAGCCGTAGCGGTAATATCACCTACATCGATAGCATTGTCTTGATTGGCATCGGCTGCCTGTGCATCGAATGGGGTAGGGTTGTTGCCGAGAATGTAGGCTGCGATAGTAGTGATGTCTCCTACGTCAACAGAACCATCGGAATTGGCATCGCCTAACTTTACAGTGGGACCGATAGGACCTACTTGTCTTGGTGTCGTTATCTTAACTCCGTGTACATAAACTGGATATTTGTTGCAGCTTTGTATGAAGCAGAACTTTGGGTCATCTGATACAAATGTGAAAGTTTCGTTGTCAGTACCGTTGTTTGATGATTCAATTCCTGTCCATTCTATTTGTCCAGCACCTTTAGTTAAAGGGGTGAATACTGTGTTTTTCATATAAATACGCCAGTATTCATTGAAGTTTTTACTTACGTCGTTCGCTCCTTTAACATGAGCAAGGATGCGTGATTCCGATGAAAGAAATACGCTGATAGTGCTGCAGCAAGGCAGGTTGAATACGATTCCGCCACCATTTGTTGACATCATGGCTGAAGCTGGAGCTATGATGATTGCACCTGTCTTAGCACCTAAACTACCATAGTCCTCGCCATCTTCGCCAACACCTACTGCGTCAGGGTCAGCATAAGTCTCAGGATAGTCTGGCACTTGGTCGCCATAAACCATCTGAATAAGTTTGCCGTTTGGGTCAACGCAGAAGTCTTCTTCGTTAATGAGTCCAACATACTTGTCAATCTTTGCTTGTGTGTCAAACCATAGCCATCCGTCTGCATCCACGTCGCTTGCGTCAAACAAGTTGTACGTTTGAGCCATCAAGCCGTTAGTTGCAAGAAGGAATAATGAAAGAGATAATAATTTTTTCATAATGTTTTTGTTTTATATAGTTTTGTATATTTACTTTTTATACTTCGTCCCAATATGGGTTCTGCTCAATGTCTTGTGCTTTCACTTCATCCCACGGTATTGGGAAATAGTAGTCTTTCTCCGAGAACACTCTGACTCGTTTCGGGAACTTGTTCATGTTTGAAATGGAATAAGTCGGTCCGTTGCCTTTCTTGTAATCAACGCGGAGTGTCTTCAATGGGTTGGTTTCTCCGCTGAGTTTTTCCACCGCATTGCCGAGTCGGAAGTGGTCCCAATAGACTGTTTCTTCGAATGCCATCTCAACTCGTCGCTCGTTGAGTATCTTGTCGAGGGTTATTGAATTGTATTCGTTCATGTGTACACGACTACGAATGAGGTTGATTTGTTCGAGCGCAATGTCGGTGAATCCCAGTCGATATGCCACTTCTGCATAGTCTAGTATTGCTTCTGCATATCTCCAGATAATGAAGTTTTGCTTGCTGGCGTAAGTGTCATTATCGTCGATTGTCTGTGTTTCATCAACGAATTTGCCAAGATAATATCCCGTGCGAGTGACCGCAGCCGAAGTGGAAGTGCCATAGGCAGTAAGGTCTTCGCCTGCTTTATTGTCTGTGTAGTGAATGTCCATCGTATGCCCGCGGAATGTGCAGCCATCGTATAGGATATTAGCATAGAAACGATAGTCGCGGTTGTCAAACGGATGTTGTGGGTCGTAGGTCTCTCCGTCGCGCATTCCATATTCAAGAGCGTGGTTGTGGGTAGGAGTGTATGCAGCTGTTGTGCCTGTAAACGATGGCGCTGCTGCTTCACGGTCGAGTCGATGACCATATTTGTTATCGTAGTCGCCATCGTCAGTGTGCTGTATCTCAAGCATCGACTCCTCGCTGTTTTTTGTGAGGAAGATATTGCGGTATTCTTGTTTGATGCCGTCCTCGGTCGTCGATTTAATCTGAATTAGCGAATAGAGTTTCATATTGAAAAGGTCCTCGTAGGCTGCCTTTGCCTTCTTTAGCATTTCCTCCGACTTATTATCCGTGAACCCAAGATAATCCTTTTCCTTATTCTGATAGACCTCGCTTGCTGCCCAGAAGTATGTCTTTGCCTTCAGCATTGCAGCCGTGCCCTTTGTCACACGACCGGCATTCGTAGCATCGTTCTTTTCAGGAAGATACCCGATAGCCTTCTCTGCATCTGCTACGATGAATGCCACCATCTGTTCGTATGATGCTCTTGGCGTGAGTTCTACTTTCTGCAAAGGGTCGATGACATGGTCAATCAATAATACTCCGCCAAACCTGCGCCAAAGCATGTAATAGTAATATGCACGGAAGAAGTATGCCTCGCCCAGCACACGTTGTTTTTGCTTTTCATCCTTTACCTTGTCGCTGTTTTCAAGGAACGTATTGATATACTGAATCTGGGTGTAGTCATCTGTCCATATTCCTTTTGCCCAGCTTTGAACTGCCGATAGGTTGTCCTTCAAGATGTCTCCATACCCTGAGTTGAACCAGTCGCTCTTACCTACAGAAATCTGGTCGCCAAACCACGGGAGGTAATAACGCGATAGGGTAGAGAACTGCGACATAGTGAACACGTATGTGTCAAAACCGCACCCCATGCCACGATACCATGTGTTGACGTATTCATCAAGCATGAGTGTGTTGTCCCATGTAGTTTCCTCCGACAATGTGTTCAACGGTGCATCGTCAAAGAGGTTGTTGCACGATGTCATGCTTGCTGCAATAACAGCTATTGCTATACCTTTATATATATGTGTGAAAATCTTCATTGTCATATTTAGTTAGAATCCAAGATTGACAGTTACTCCATAACTTCTTTGAATAGGATAACCACGAAGCGACTCAGGGTCCATGTCTTCAAGATTTGTTATCGTGAACAGGTTGCTACCTGTCAATGCTATTGTCGCTGACGAAAGATGAATCTTCTTCAACGCACTTGTAGGCATCTGGTAGCCTATGTTGAGTGTCTTCAGACGCATGAAGTTGCAGTTGCGAATCCAGAATGTGGAAGTCTTGCGGTTGTTGTCGGATGTGGTCGCAAACTTGATTCTTGGATAGGTAGCATCAGGATTATCCTCTGTCCAAGTGTCTGTCAAGTGATATTTCTGGAATCTCTGTAATGTACCATTATCAAGTGTGTAATAGTCCTTGATGTTCTGCTTGTATCCTATTTCGCCGAGGAACATTGCGTTAATATAGAATCCCTTATAGGATGCACCGAGACGGAATGAGACATCCAT
>JAUNQM010000261.1 GCA_030536165.1 Prevotellaceae bacterium
AAACTGAAGTTGCAAACCATAGAAGACCTCGACCACAGACTGCTTGCTCCTATATTAAAGGAAGTCGGCACGTGGGATGAACCTGTGGCAATTGCTCTTCTTCCCGACCACCCTACCCCATGCAAACTGCGCACACATACTGCAGAACCTATACCTTTCTGCATCTACGCCCCAGGCATGGAGCCAGACGACGTCTCGACTTTCGATGAAGACGCATGCAAAAGCGGTGCATACGGAAGCATAAAAGGCAATGAGTTTATTGAAGAATTGATGAAATACTAAACCCCAATGAAATACTACAGCACAAACGGAAAAGCGCCATTGGCATCGCTGCAAAAGGCAGTTGTGAAAGGCTTGGCAGAAGACAAAGGTCTGTATATGCCGCAACAGATAAAGACATTGCCTGATACATTCTTCGACGAGATTGACACGATGACGTTCCAAGAGATTGCCCATCGTGTGGCAGACGCATTCTTCGGTGAAGACGTGCCGAGCGACACATTGAAGGAGATTGTATATGACACACTCTCATTCGACGTGCCTGCTGTGCGCGTGACCGACAACATCTATTCATTAGAGCTTTTCCACGGTCCAACCCTCGCCTTCAAGGACGTAGGCGCAAGGTTCATGGCTCGTCTGCTTGGGTATTTCAACAAGCAGGAGAACGACAATCGGTTAGTCAATGTGCTGGTTGCAACCAGTGGCGACACGGGGTCGGCTGTGGCAAACGGATTCCTCGGCGTTGAAGGCGTGCATGTGTATGTGCTCTATCCGAAAGGGAAGGTCAGTCCTATACAGGAATGTCAGTTCACAACATTAGGTCAAAATATCACTGCCATAGAGGTGGATGGCGTGTTCGACGACTGTCAAGCACTGGTAAAAAATGCTTTCATGGATGAAGAACTTAACCGCCACATGAAACTTACAAGCGCCAACAGCATCAACGTGGCTCGCTTCCTGCCGCAGGCTTTCTACTATTTCTACGCCTACGCACAGATGAAGCGGCTTGGAAAACCCACAACCAATTTGGTCGTATGCGTGCCAAGCGGCAACTTCGGCAACATCTGCAGCGCGCTCTTTGGCAAGAAGATGGGATTGCCTGTGAAGCGTTTTATCGCCGCAAATAATGCCAATGATGTATTCTACAAATTCCTGCAGACAGGCATCTACGAACCAAAAGCCAGCGTGCAGACTCTGGCAAACGCAATGGACGTAGGCGACCCAAGCAACTTTGCGCGTATCATAACTCTTTATGAACATTCGCACGAGGCAATATGCAAGGATATAAGCGGTTGCAGCTATAAGGACAGCCAGATTGCCGACACGATATGCGAGTGCCTGCGCGAAACAGGCTACCAGTTAGACCCTCACGGTGCTTGCGGCTATCGTGCATTGAAGGAACATTTGCAGCCAGGAGAGACGGGCGTGTTCCTTGAAACGGCTCATCCTGCGAAGTTTAAGGACACTGTAGAACGTATCACAGGCATGGAAATAGAGATACCTGAGCGGCTTGCTGCTTTCATGAAAGGCACAAAGCAAAGCATCGCCATGAGCAAGGACTTCGCTGATTTCAAGGCATTCTTGATGAGTTGTTAGCGCGAAGGCAACGTCGCCAATGGATATAAACGCTATGAATCATGACATAGAATATCGGGTGCAGCACTCAACTGCAATCACGGAGTTTCAGCGAAAGGTCTATCTTGCGCTTCTTCAAGTTCCCGAAGGCAAGACCATCAGCTATAAAGAACTTGGCGAACGCATCGGATGCCACTGTCCGCAGGCAATCGGACAAGCCCTTCGCCGCAACCCTTTTGCACCCGACGTTCCATGCCATCGAGTGATAAAAAACGACGGTTCCATCGGGGGATTTTACGGTCAGCGCACTGGCAAGATGATAGAAAAGAAGAGGGCTCTTCTCGATAAAGAGCAGTCCTCAAAAGCCCTATAGCAACCATCAATCCTTAGCGACCATACACCTTATTTATAATACGCGCACACGTACGCGCGTATATGAGCCAAAAAGGGAAAAAAGTCCTGCATTTCCTAAAATATTTATTCTCGAGACTCAAAAAAACTATAGTAACGACTAAAAAGTAAACAGAGCCACTTCTAAGGCATATATTAGCCCTCCACACCTGAGGTGTTACTGCTGTCACACCTCAGGTGTCACCACCACTCACACGTAAGGTGTGACGCACGAAACTCCTAAGGTGTGAAGGGCTAAAAATAGCTTCAAGTTGCCTGCAAACATTTGATTTGTGTTATTCTTTTAGTTTTTTAGGCGATTTTTCAAATGCAAATATGAGCACAAACGAAAAAAAAGTCCTATTTTTGCTTTTGCATTGGCAACATTTTCAATATTATTCATTAAACGTATGTGATTCTATATGCAGACAAAGGAAACAAAAACAATAATGAAGTCTATTAGAACTCTTTCCATCCTCGTAGCCTTGATGGGAGTTGTCCACATAATAGCAACATTCTCTCCACTGATAGGAGGAAAGTTGGCTTGCATCGATACAGGTACATATTGGGCTATGATATATATGAGCCTTATGTGCGGTCTCTTGCTGATTGTATTAGGCTGGTACGTGGCGTGGGCAATAGGCAAGACCGCAGAACATCAGATACTTAAACGTACAACACTCATTGCCACTACGACGCTTCTTGTCGATGGCGTATTAGCTGTTATCTTTATGTCCCACAATCCTTTTGCATGGACGATAGGAGTGATGTGTGTGGCTATTTTTATACTAAATACAATACACAATGCAAACAAATAACTGCTACCTACGCCCATTTGCCTACGATGATGCTGCAACCATACTTCATTGGTGCAAAGACAGATGGGAGTTCCGGCTGTGGAGTGCAGACAGATACAAGGACTTTCCTGCCTCGTCTGATGACATGAAGAGACAATACAGCGGGGCTAACATGTACCCTCTGACAATGGTTGAAAACGACAGAATAGTAGGGCATTTGATGTTGAAATATCCGTCAGACGACAAGACAATTGTCCGTTTTTGCTTTGTGATAGTCAATGATGCCCTGCGCGGCAAAGGATATGGCAAGAAAATCATTAGCCTTGCTATTGACTACGCAAAGAATCAGATGGGCGCAAAGACGATAACACTTGGCGTCTTCTGCGACAATCTTCCAGCCTTCGAATGTTACAAAAATGCCGGTTTCACCGTGACATCTTGCAACTCATTCGTAATTGATGGCGAAGAATGGAAGGGCTTTGAAATGGCATTATCAGTGAAATAATAATGGCAAGTTCAATAGAATATATCGACTTCGTTTGCTCACAACTTGATGGTGTGGGCGTGATTCGTACGCGACGGATGTTTGGCGACTGGTGCATCTATGTCGATGAAAAAGCCGTCATGTTAGTATGCGATGAAATCTGCTACGTGAAGAAGCATGCTGCCATAGATACAATGATGGCTACAGCCGAATGTGGATACCCTTACGATGGTGCAAAGGAACATTACATTCTCGACATTGAGCATGCTGATAAAGCACGGGCTGTTATAAAGACGTTAGTAGAGGTACTGCCCTATCCGAAAAAGAAAACTAAACAACATATCCGCAAAAATGTTAAATCTGTGTTAAATCCATAGTAAACTCTTGACTCGTACCTTAGGTCATACACT
>JAUNQM010000262.1 GCA_030536165.1 Prevotellaceae bacterium
TGCACGATTTTGACATTCTTTAATAGCGCGGATTGCATCGTTGCTATAGATGCAATCCGCTATATGATGCTTAAATTCACATCATTAGTCTTGGAAATAAACCCTCTTTACACGTGGGCTGATGCTGGTAAGTACCTCGTATGGAATGGTGTCGAGTATGTCGGACAGCACTGTGACAGGCAGGTTGTCGCCAAAGATTTCTACAGCATCGCCTTCCTTGCAATCTATGTCGGTGACGTCAATAAGGGCTACGTCCATGCAGATATTACCCACATACTCAGCCTTCTTGCCGTTTACAAGACAGTAGGCGCGACGATTTCCGAGATGACGATTGAGCCCGTCGGCATAACCTATAGGTATGGCTGCAATCACTGAATCGCGGTTGAGTGTCCCCTTGCGGCTGTAGCCTACGGTGTCTTCCTTTGCCACGTGGCGTAGCTGCAGTATGGTCGTCTTCAGTGTGCTTACATTATTTATTATCTTGTTGTCGCGGTCAATGCCATAGAGTCCTAAACCAAGTCGGCACATGTCGAGTTGCCTTTCAGGGAAGTGCATGATGCCGGCAGAGTTGTTTATGTGGCGCAATATCTTGTGCGTGTATGCGTCTTGAATCTTACGACTTGCACGGTCGAAGAGTTCAAACTGAGTGGCAGAGAAGTCGTCGAAGCCATCGCTGTCGCTGCCCACGAAGTGTGAGAATACCGAGCGTGGAATCAATGCTGTCTGGCCTTTGAGCACCTCGAGTAAGTGTTCTATATCTGTCTCTGGGTTGAATCCGAGGCGGTGCATACCTGTGTCGAGCTTGATGTGGATAGGGTAGTTGGTAAAGCCTTCCTTGCGTGCAGCCTTAATCAGAGCCTCAAGTAGTCGGAAGCTATACACCTCTGGCTCAAGACGATTCTCAAAGAGGGTCTTGAACGATGACATCTCTGGATTCATCACGATGATGTTCGACTTGATGCCATTCTTCCTCAGTTCTGCGCCTTCATCAGCCACTGCTATGGCAAGATAATCGACGTTGTGGTCTTGCAGAGTCTTTGCTAACTCTACCGCTCCAGCTCCGTAGCCGTCGGCCTTAATCATGCAGACGAGCTTCGTTTCTGGTTGCATAAACGTTCGAAAATGATTCAGATTGGCAACAACGGCATTAAGATTCACGTCGAGCACGGTCTCGTGAACCTTCTCTACAAGTTGCTCTGTGATATGCTCAAAGCCAAATTTACGCGCACCTTTGATGAGGATTACGCTATTGTGGAGCGACGAATACGTGTCGCTCATGAGGAAGTCGTCAACGTCGTAGAAGAAATCCTTGTCGGCAACAGTTATCAGGCTTGCATGTTTGCAGAGTTCTGTGCCTATGCCCACAAACTGGTCAATGCCACGTTCGGTAATCAGCTCGTTTACCTTTTTATATAAGGTAGTTGGCTCCTCACCGCTCTGGAAGATGTCGCTGAGTATGAGGATGCGCTTGCGGCTGCTTTGCTCCTGGCGGCGACACATGAAATCGAGTGCGATGTCGAGCGAATTGATGTCTGAGTTGTACGAGTCGTTGATGAGCGTACATCCGTGCTGTCCTTCGCGCACCTCCATACGCATACCCACAGGCTCAAGTTTTGCCATGCGGTCGGCAATGGTTTCAGGCGTGAGCTTCAGGTAGAGGCATACGCCTACGCATGCTATTGAGCACTCAATCGATGCCTCGTCGGTGAATGGGATAGTGTATTTGCCTTCCGCTCCTTTATATGTATAACTTATTTCCGTCTTGCTGCCGCTGGTCGCAATATTGCTGATGAAGAATATCTGCTGAGGGTTAGTGCGACTCCATGCAAGCTTCGACTTTATGCCGCCACGACTGATGCTGTCGGTGATGATTTCGTCGTCGCCGTTATAAACCACGATGCGTGCATCACGGAACAGGCGCACCTTCTCGTCGCACTTTTCTGTCATCGACGTGAAGTTCTCCTGATGAGCCATACCTATGTTGGTAAATACTCCGATGGTCGGCTGTATGATGTCGTGCAAAGCATCCATTTCTCCAGGCTTGCTTATTCCTGCCTCGAAGATGCCCACCTGCGACTTGTCGTGGAGTAGCCATACCGATAGCGGTACACCTATCTGCGAGTTGTAGCTGCGTGGAGAGCGTGTTATCTTCATCGATGGCGACAAAAGTTGGCAGAGCCACTCCTTGACCATAGTCTTGCCATTGCTGCCTGTGATGCCGATGATTGGAATGTTGAAGTCGTCGCGATGACGTTCGGCAAGGCGCTGAAGTGCTTTCAGCGAGTCTTTCACCACGATGAAGTTTACGTCGCGATAGTGCTGCCAATCTTCAGGGAGCGTCTGCACTACGAAGTTTCTCACACCGCGTTTGTATAAGTCTGCTATGAACTTATGACCATCGTTGCGTTCCGACTTCAAGGCAAAGAATAGAGTCTCGTCAGGGAAAGCCAACGAACGGCTGTCGGTCAGCAGCCAACTGATTTCGGCATCTGCATTGCCTACACGCTGTCCACCAATAAGGGTGGCTATTTTTAAGATATTGTATGACATAATATCATTTACAATTTACCATGTACAATTTATTTGTGGTTTTACGGTTTTGCGGTTATGGCTTTGAACCTTGAACTTTGAACTGCCCAAACCGTACTTTTCAAAGAACTTCCGCTTTTTCTCTAAAGCCTGCGCAAGGAAGGTCTTGTATTCTTCCGAATCGGGATTGAAGGGTTTATGATTTAACGCTGCACGTATCGGCTGCCACTCCTCAATGAAACGGTGTGTGACTTCAGAGAAATATGCTTCAGAGAACCTTTCCCAAATGTAGTCAACAGCTTGCTCCGATGGATGCAGCATGTCGGCATTGTAGAAGCGATAGTCGCGTAGTTCGTCGTTGACAATCTCGTATGCAGGGAAGTAGTCGCAGTTCTCATTCTCCCTCACGACCTTTTCTGCAGCCAATAGTAGTACCGACTTCGACAGTTGGCTCTCATGGAAGCCATACTTTGCATAGCGAATTGGCGAGACAGTTATTATGAAGTGAGGTATAGCCCCCTCCATTTCCACACGTAGGGAAGTGCCAGATTCCCTCCCTGCGTGGGAGGAATAAAATGGGGTTTTTTGACCCTTCAAGACATCTATTGCCTTCTGCAAATAATCAGCACATTCATCAATCGAAAGCACCTCTTCATTGAAGATATTTGCAGGTTGCTTTTGGCAATTATCAACGATTTCACCAGTAGATTTCAACCGATAGACATGGTTCGTACCAAGAGTAATTACCACGATATTTGGATGCAAATCTTGGTAGTCGCGTATGCAATGATAGACACTTGCAGGGTTGTACATCGTGCCGCGAGGATTAACGACGCACTGAAAGGCATTATCGCAAAATCGTTGGCCTATGTTCGATGCAAAGCACGAACCGACGAAGAGCAACCTGTCGTTAGGTTGTATCTTATATTTCGATTGCGGGATGTCTATCTTCGTGCGGAAAATCATAGTCATATCAAAATGCAAAATTACAAATAAAATTCAAAAACAATAATCTTTTTAATAAAAAATTCCCTCGTCTTGCTCTTATTGAAAAAATATTGTATAAATTTGCACGCAAGAAACCCTATAAAGGTTCAAGGAAAATTATAAATTGGTTTTTG
>JAUNQM010000263.1 GCA_030536165.1 Prevotellaceae bacterium
TTGATAACACGTTGTTTGGTGAGAAGAATTATTTTGTGTAACTTTGCACGGAAAACAGCAAATGTTGAATACAAGATACATAGAAAAAACAAATAAAATAAAATGGAAATAAACAAATTATTAGGCAAGATTTTCGGCAACAAATACGACCGAGACAAGAAAGCCATCCTGCCATTAGTAAAAAAGATTAAAGACATCTACCCTCAAATAGATGCCCTGAGCGATGACGAACTGCGCGCAAAGACACAGGAACTGCGCACAAACCTTCAGGCTTCAGCCACCGACAAGCGTGCCAAGATTGAAGAACTGAAAGCAAAGATAGAAAGCACGCCTCTTGAGGAACGCGAGGACATCTTCAACGAAATAGACAAGATTGACAAGGACATACTTGACCTCTACGAGAAGGAAATGGACAAGATTATGCCGCAAGTCTTCTCTATCGTCAAATCAACTGCACGCCGATTCTCTGAACGCGAGACTATCGAAGTCACTGCAACCGACTTCGACCGCGAGTTGGCTACAACCCACGACTTCGTAGAAATCAATGGCGACAAGGCAATATACCACAACCACTGGGTAGCCGGCGGAAACGAAACTGTATGGGACATGATTCACTACGATGTACAGCTCTTCGGTGGTATCGTGCTCCACTCTGGTAAGATAGCCGAGATGGCAACTGGTGAAGGTAAGACCCTCGTTGCCACACTCCCTGTATTCCTCAATGCACTCACAGGCAATGGCGTACACGTGGTTACAGTTAACGACTACCTCGCAAAGCGTGACTCGGAATGGATGGGACCACTCTACATGTTCCACGGACTCTCAGTAGATTGCATCGACAAGCATCAGCCTAACTCACCTGAACGTCGCAAGGCATACGCTGCAGATATTACATTCGGTACAAACAACGAATTCGGTTTCGACTACCTGCGCGACAACATGGCTGCCACGCCAGAAGACCTTGTACAGCGCAGACATAACTATGCTATCGTCGATGAGGTCGATTCAGTGCTCATCGATGATGCCCGTACACCACTCATCATATCAGGTCCGATACCAAAAGGCGACGACCAGATGTATAATGAGTATCAGCCATTAGTAGAACGACTCGTTGAAGTACAGAAGAAACTTGCAACCGAATACCTCGCAACTGCAAAGCAGGAAATCGGTAGCGGTGACCCAACGAAGACCGAGGAAGGATTCCTGTCACTCTATCGTTCTCACCTCGCAATGCCTCGCAACAAACCGCTCATCAAGTACCTTTCAGAGCAAGGAATCAAGAGCGGTATGCTCAAGACCGAGGAGAAATATATGGAGAACAACAATCGCCTTATGCCAAAGGCTATTGAACCTCTCTACTTCAAGGTTGATGAGAAACTGAAATCATGCGACCTTACAGATAAAGGTGTTGCATGGCTTTCAAACCAGGTGAACGACAAGGAACTTTTCGTCTTGCCAGACATAACTACCGAACTTGCTGCCCTCGATGCAGAAGACCTCACCGATGAGGAGCGCATAGAGAAGAAAGACGAACTGCTCAACCACTATGCTGTGCAGAGTGAGCGTGTACATACTATTCAGCAGTTGCTTAAGGCTTACACTATGTTCTTCCGCGATGATGAATACGTTGTCATCAACGATGAAGTAAAGATTGTCGATGAGCAGACAGGTCGTATCATGGAAGGACGTCGCTGGAGCGATGGTCTCCATCAGGCTGTTGAGGCAAAGGAACATGTAAAGGTTGAGGCTGCAACACAGACATACGCTACAATCACACTCCAGAACTACTTCCGTATGTATCATAAGCTTGCCGGAATGACCGGTACAGCAGAGACAGAGGCAGGAGAATTCTGGAACATCTATAAGCTCGATGTTGTAGTAATCCCAACTAACCGCCCTATCGCACGTATCGATATGGACGACCGCGTATATAAGACCAAGCGCGAGAAATACAACGCCGTAATCGATGAAATACAACGACTCATCGACGCAGGTCGTCCGGTACTCGTAGGTACAACATCTGTCGAGATTTCCGAGACTCTTGCACGTATGTTGTCACTCCGTAAGATACCACACAACGTGCTCAACGCAAAGTTACATCAGGCAGAAGCCGACATCGTGGCAAAGGCAGGTCTATCAAAGACAGTGACCATTGCAACCAACATGGCTGGTCGTGGAACCGACATCAAACTTTCACCTGAAGTAAAAGCAGCAGGCGGACTTGCTATCATCGGTACTGAGCGCCATGAGTCTCGTCGTGTTGACCGTCAGCTTCGTGGACGTTCAGGTCGTCAGGGTGACGTAGGTTCATCTGTATTCTTCGTATCACTCGAAGACCAACTCATGCGACTCTTTGCTTCTGAGCGCATAGCAAAAGTCATGGACCGACTCGGATTCAAAGACGGAGAGATGATTGAGTCGCCAATGATTTCAAAGAGCATCGAACGAGCACAGAAGAAGGTTGAGGAAAACAACTTCGGTATCCGTAAGCGTCTGCTCGAATACGATGACGTGATGAACAAGCAACGTACTGTTGTATATGAAAAGCGTCGTCACGCCCTCATGGGAGAACGTATCGGCATGGACATTGCCAATATGATTTGGGACCGCGTTTCCAACATAGTTGAAAAGAACGACTACGAGGGATGCAAGGAAGAATTCATCAAGATTCTTTCAATGGAGACTCCTTTCACTGAGAAAGACTTCATCGAAAAGAGCCGCGAAGACCTTGCAGAGATTGCATTCCAGCAGGCAATGGAAGCATTCAACCGCCGCGCTGAACGCATCCGCACACTCGCACAGCCTGTTGTAAAGAACGTCTATGAGAACCCAAGCAACATGTACGAGCGCATTATGGTACCATTTACCGACGGCAAGCGACTCTACAACATGCCTTGCGACCTCAAGGAAGCATACGAAAGCGATTGCAAGAGTATAGAAAAGGTGTTTGAGAAAGCAATCATACTCCATATTATAGATGACTGCTGGAAAGAAAACCTCCGCCAGCTCGATGACCTCAAGCATAGCGTGCAGAATGCAAGCTACGAGCAGAAAGACCCACTCGTTATCTTTAAGCTTGAGAGTGTGAAACTCTTCGACAATATGGTCAACGACATGTACAACCGCACAGTCAGCATACTCATGCGTATGCAGTTGCACGTGCCAGAACCTGAACAGATACAGGAGGCTGCGCCTGAGATTCGTCAGCGTCAGCAGTACCAAGAGAGCCGCACAGACCTTACAGACCCTAACCAGCGAGCAGCTGCACAGCACGATACACGCGAACAGCAGCCACGCACACCTATAATAAAAGATAAGATGCCAGGCCGCAACGACCCTTGTCCATGCGGTTCAGGTAAGAAGTTCAAAAACTGCCACGGCAAAGGACTGTAAGTAAATTGTAAAGTTAGGTCACAATAAAAGGGTATCCTTGTGGATGCCCTTTTTTATTGTGTCAAACAAAAAGTGACTTCGGCGGGACTCAAACCCGCGACACTCAGAACCGGAATCTGATGCTCTATTCAACTGAGCTACGAAGCCATTTGCGACTGCAAAGTTAGTGCAAGTTAAGCGAAATACAAAATAAAAAACAAATATTTTTATTTTTATTTTGTATTGTTTTCGTTTTGCACTATCTTTGCAATTGAT
>JAUNQM010000027.1:0-11802 GCA_030536165.1 Prevotellaceae bacterium
CCTGTGCATATGGAAAAAACAACAGAACTATCGCTTTTCTAATACTTCTTATCCCAAACTCGCGTATTAAATAGAGTCTGGTCTTACCTACTCTATCAAACTAAAATGAGCAGCATCTGCCTTAGCCGATGCTGCTCATAATCATTATTATTGTTTACCAATCCAGCCAGTCATCATCAGGCGATTGCTGGTTGGTGTCGGCTTTCTTTGGTTTTGGCTTGTAGTCCTCTTTGAGTTTGCCCTCGCTGTCAAGTATGCCGTAAGTCGTGCCGAGGACTTTGAACTCTGTGCGGCGGTTTATCTGGTCGCAGAAATCTTGCTTTTCCTTGTCAGGCAATGCCGTAATAAACTCTTCGGTCAACACGTCGCCTTCCTTGAGCCACGGATTTTTCTCTGCCACTTTCTTGCTTACAACCTTAGGAACCTTCTCGCCATAACCCTTCGGTGTAAGGCGTTCGGCATTGACTCCATGCTCGATAAGATAGTCGCACACTGATTTTGCACGCTGCTGCGAAAGGTTATCGTTGAAAGCGTCAGAACCATGATAATCTGTGTGAGAACCAAGTTCGATGGTCACATTAGGGTTTTCTTCGAGCATCGCAACGAGTTTGTCGAGCGATTCCGACGACTCTGGTCGCAGAGTTGCTTTGCCGAAGTCGAAGAAGATGTTCTTAACCATCACCGGCGCAGATATTGAAGGCAATGGGAACTCAAGCGTATATTCTTCTGTTTCTGTGGCTTTCTCTACGCGCAGTTCTTCCTTATGGTTAAGGTAGCCGTTGCATGTGGCGAGCATCACATAGTCAACTTCTGGGTCGATGAGTTGCGTAAACGTTCCGTCGCTCTTCACATTGATACGCATGTTCGTGCCGTCGTTGCCCACGAGATAAACCACCGACGAAGGCAACTCGGCGCCATCCATATCATAGACTACGCCCGTAAGTATCTGCAACACTTCGTCGTTCTCAAACGAATAGATGTGGTCCCATCCCTTGCCGTCGCCACGGTTCGATGAGAAATAGCCGCGGTTATACACTCCCTCGAAGGTCATGCCGAAGTCGTCGCCTGCCGAATTGAGTGGAAAGCCAGGGTGTTCAACCTTGTAATATCCGCTTGTATCGACTTTTGCAATATAAATATCGAGGCCGCCCATGCCTGGATGTCCGTTTGACGAGAAATAGAAATCTCCATTCGGGCGAAACGCAGGAAACATCTCATCGCCAGGTGTATTCACCGGCTCGCCGATATTTTCCACACCACCGAGAGAGGCGCCTTGCAAGCTCACACGCCAAATATCGATGCCGCCCTTTCCGCCTGGCATGTCGCTGGCAAAGTAGAGCCACTTGCCGTCGGGCGAAATGGCTGGGTGAGCGAAGCTTGACAGAGTGTCTCGGCTGAGGTTCACCTTTGTCGGCGCGCTCCATGAAGCATCGGAACGGTTCGACGTCATCAGCTGTGCGTATCGCGGATAGTCGGGGTCGGTAGAGCACTGCGTGAGGTACATTGTGCTTGCATCGGGCGTGAAGGCTGTTGCACCCTCGTCGTATTCGGTGTTGAGTCCGCCCTCTACTGGCGCAGGTTTACTCCATTTGCCTTTGTCGTCCTTCTGGCAGAAGAAGATGTCGCCGCACTTTATTCCCGTGATTCCGCTGTATTCATCGCCCATAGCTTCATTACGAGTGGAAGTAAAATAAAGGTAATCAGACTCATCTCCGAGCAGCATCGGACAGTAATCGCTGCGGCGGCTATTGACGTGTCCGAACTTTTTCACCTCGTATTTCGACCCGTCTTTTTTCCATTGCGGAGCCATCTTTGCCGATTCAAGACCTACACGCAAGAGCTTTTCGAGGTCGGCGCTTACGCCAAAATTGTTCACCGTGTCCTTCTCATCGGGTGGTGTCAATCCCGCCTCAAACTCCTTCTGCGCGTCTTTGTAGCTTGCATTCATCATCAGCATCTGCCCGAGGTGAAGGTGAGTGAGCGAATCTACGACGTTATATCGCTGCGCATTCCTGTATGCCGAGATGGCACGTACAGGCGATTTCAACGCATAATAGCAGTTTCCCATCTTCAGCGCAGCCACGCCTCGCTTCTGTTTTTCCTTTGCAGGAAGCGAACGATAGGCTGCCTTGAATTCCTCCGAAGCGTCGTTGTATTCGCCTATGGCAAGGAACTTCTCGCCCTTCTTCATGTGGGAGTCGTAGCCTCCACACGACGAAAAGGTCAGCACTGCAACCAATGCCAACACCGAGGCGAACGCCACGCGACGCACGCATCCACAAAGAGATTTTATTATGTTCATCGTTATAATAACGCAATTCGGGTGGCATTTATTGCAGGGAGACGAAAAATAAAGTTATACAAGTTTCTCATTTGAGATTTCACGCAGAGTGCAACTTGAAAGGCAAAAGGAGGCCTACCCCTAACCCCTCCCCGTAGGAGGGGAATTAGGCACTCCCCTACTGGGGGAGATGGAGGAAGCTCCTCTGCGCTCCTTTGCGCCTCTGCTAAAATTCTGAAACATCGAAGATGTTGTATTCTAATGATGGTGCAAGACTAAAACGGGTTTTAGGGTTGAGCCAGCATTAGTTATGGAACCTTTGTGCCCTTTCGAACTCCTCGAACTATCGAGACTTCGAATCCTCGCCCCTCTCAAGCCACATTCCATTCGTGCTTCTCAGCTATCCGAGGGGCACATTTCAAGTATCATCGCTTCACTCGTCAATACTCTTCACTTCACACGTCACTAATACTCGGGAAAAGTTTTGAAAAACTTCCGGCAAAGTTTTGCAAAACTTTTTTCGAGTTGATACGACGTGTTGAAAGAGGCAATGCGACGAGTGATGAAAAGACTTCGGACAACTACTCCTTTTCTTCCGCATCCACCCACCGAACATCACCAACAAAAAAGCAAAATATTTATAAAAATTCCCCCGAAAGTTTGTTGATTTGCCAAAAATTTACGAAATTTGCACAAAATTACAAAACTCACTATGAAATATCTAAAGTTTACGTTGTTGATTGCACTCATGACAGTGTGCTCAACGCAATGTTTTGCAGAGAAGAAGTTCTCAGCATACGCTGTTGGTTTCTACAATCTTGAAAACCTTTTCGACACTATCCACGATGCAGGCAAGAACGACTATGAGTATCTGCCTACGGCAAGCGGCAAGTGGAACACGATGAAATACACATCGAAGCTCGCAAACATGTCGCGCGTACTGTCGGAGATGGGCACCGACCTGCTGAAAGGCGTTGGATGCGCAATGATTGGTGTCACAGAAATTGAGAACGACAACGTGCTCACCGACCTTTGTAACCAAGAACCGCTGAAAGAAAGAGGCTATAATTTCATTCATATTGAAGGTCCTGACCGCCGTGGTATCGACTGTGCATTGCTCTACAACCCGAAGTTCTTCACTCCAGAACGTGCTGTGCTGCACCCTTACGTACCAGAACTGGCAAAGGACAGTGGCTACGTGACGCGTGGTTTCCTTACCATCACTGGCAGTCTTGCAGGCGAACACGTGGGTGTGGTTATCAACCACTGGCCTTCACGATTTGCAACAGGTTACTACCGCGATTTGGCTGGCAAGCAAGTGCGTGTGGTAAAAGACTCACTGCTCAAAGCCGACCCTGACATCAAGATTTTCATCATGGGCGACATGAACGACGACCCATTCTGCGACTCAATGGCGAAGCATCTCGGTGCGCGTCAGGAACTGAAAGACGTTGAGGACGGAGGTCTGTGGAATCCGTGGTGGAACATTCTGGCAAAAGAAGGTCGCGGCACATTATTATATGATGGAAGCTGGAACCTCTTCGACCAGATCGTGATGAACTCGAACTTGCTCAACCGCGACGGCAGAAACGACTTCTCGACACTGAAATACTACAAGCACAACGTCTTCTCACGCGACTACCTCTTCCAGACCGATGGAAAATACAAGGGAAGTCCACTGAGAACAAAGGCTGGCGGTGCTTGGCTAAACGGATACTCTGACCACCTCCCAGTGGTTGTATATCTGCTCAAAGAACAGAAGTAAAACATCACGATTCGAAACATCGAACAATCGAATAATTGAAAAAAACAATAACGACCATGACAATAATAGGCGTAGCAGGAGGAACAGGCAGCGGTAAAACCACCGTAGTAAAGGAAATAGTCAACTCTCTCCCACCCGACTACGTGTCGGTAGTGCCGTTGGATTCATACTACAACGATACGTCGGACCTCACCGACGAGGAGCGACGCGCCATCAACTTCGACCACCCAGACGCTTTCGACTGGAAGCTCCTGATTCATCAGGTCAACGAACTGCGTCATGGAAGAGCCATCGAGCAACCAATGTACTCCTACCTTGAAAGCAACCGCTTGAAGCGCACAATCCACGTTGAGCCAAAGCCGGTGATGATTATCGAAGGCATTATGACACTCATCAACAAGAACCTGCGCAACATGATGGACTTGAAGATATTCGTTGACACCGATGCCGACGAGCGTCTCATTCGCAACATCCGACGCGACGTTGTAGAGCGCGGAAGAACTTACGAGACTGTGATGGACAGGTATATTAAAGTGCTCAAACCTATGCACGAGCAGTTTATTGAGCCTACAAAACGCTTTGCAGACCTCATAATACCTCAAGGCGGAGAAAACCGCACAGGCATTGAAACGCTCTGCAAATATATCGAACATATTGTATTATAAACCCAAATCATGAAAGCAATAAATAGTCCGCTGCTTCGCGCAGTGTGCACACTGATTGTCGGCGTACTGCTGATTATGTTCCCTAACGAGACACGTCAGGGACTCATCATAGCCATAGGCCTTTTGTTTATCATCCCTGGACTTGCCACGGTGATAGTCTATCACATCAACAAGAACAACGAGGTAAAGGCACTTGCCGAAGGCACTGCCGACACTACTCCGCAGGAAAGTCGCCCTATGTTCCCACTCGCAGGATGGGGAAGTCTGCTGCTTGGCATTAGTATCATACTGCTACGCGACAGGTTCATCGACTATCTGCACATCATTCTGTCAACGATTCTCATCTTGCTTGCAATAGCATCGTTCATCACACTCATCCGAACAAGCAAATACTGGAAGATAGGCTTTGGCAACTTCGTGATGCCAGTAGTTGTGTTCATTGTCGGTGCTCTTATTATATTTAATGTATTAGGAAACGTCGAGATGCCAACAATCCAGCTTATACTCGGACTGGCATTTGCGTTCTATGGACTTGTGGAGATTTACTATGCCATAAGAATCATGCGCGGAAAGTACGTATATAAAAAGAAAGTCGCAGCTGAGCAGAAAGCTTTTGAGGAAAGAAAGCAGATTGAAGACACGCTCAACGACGTGCAGGATGAACTCGACGCAGAAGCTGAGGAAAAGGAAAATAACGTAGAAGACATTGTAGCCGAAGAGGTCAAAGAAGAAAAGAAAGACATTTTCGACTAATCTCATAAATGGACACAAGTAAACTGCAAGACATAAAGAAACGTTACACCATCGTGGGCAACTGCGATGCACTTAACCGTGCCCTTGATGTTGCCTTGCAAGTGGCACCGACAGACCTTTCAGTGCTCATCATCGGCGAAAGCGGAGTGGGCAAGGAAGTAATACCAAGAATCATACACGACAATAGCAACCGCAAGCGCGGTAAATATATTGCAATCAACTGCGGCTCAATACCTGAAGGAACCATCGACAGCGAACTGTTCGGCCACGAGAAAGGCTCATTTACAAGTGCCATAAATGAAAGCGAAGGCTACTTTGGCGCAGCAAACCACGGCACACTCTTCCTCGATGAAGTGGGCGAACTGCCTCTTGCAACACAAGCAAGACTGCTGCGAGTGCTTGAGACTGGCGAATACATGCGTGTTGGTTCTACGGAGGTACGCAAGACAGACGTGCGCATCATTGCTGCCACAAACGTCAATCTGCCAAAAGCAATCGTAGAGCGACGCTTCCGCGAAGACCTCTACTACCGCCTCAACACCATTCCAATCAAGATGCCATCGCTTCGCGAACGCGGAGAAGACATACTGCTCTTGTTCCGACTCTTTGCCATGCAGATTGCCGAAAAGCTTCGCATGGACAAGATTGTATTGACGGACGAGTCGAAGCAACTCATGCTGAAATATAAGTGGCCTGGCAATGTGCGCCAGTTGAAGAACCTCACAGAGCAGATGTCACTCATCTCGCAGGAACGTATCATCACGCCCGACATACTGCGCAAGTTCATACCTGAAGACGCAGAAAGCTTCGACCTCGCTCCTATCTCGCGTGGCGAACATACATACGAAAACGAACGCGAACTCCTTTATAAGATGCTCTTCGAAATGAAGAACACCATAAGCGAGATGAACCGCAAGATGAATGGCATGGAAGATCGCCTCGACATAATTCAGGCTACGCCTATCAAGACTATCAACAATGCATATCCAAGTCACGAACTCAACGCGGATGTATATGCCGAAGAAGTCAACGAGACTGAAAGCATGAAGATAGACGAGATGGAAGAGCAGGCACTTCGCAAAGCACTCGACCGCAACCTCGGCATAAAGAAGAAAGCAGCACAAGAACTGGGCATACCAGAGCGCACATTCTATAGAAAACTGAAGAAATATGGATTGGACAAATAAAAAGTTTCAGGTTTCAAGTTTCAGGTTCCAGGTTGCAGGCATAAGGAAGCTATCAATCCTACTCCTTGTCTTGTGCGGGATTCTTATGGCTGCATGCAGCGTGAGCTATAAGTTCAATGGCGCAAGCATCGACTATACAAAGGTCAAGACAATCCAGATTGCCGACTTCCCTAACCGCGCCAATTACGTATGGGGACCTATGGCAAACATGTTCAACAACAAACTGAAAGACCAATACGCCTCACACACAAAGCTCTCGCAAGTAAAGCGCAACGGCGACCTGAAGATTGAAGGCGAAATAACGCGCTATGAGCAATACAACAAGAGTGTGTCGGCAGAAGGCTATTCGGCACAGACCGAACTCTCTATGACGGTAAACGTGCGTTTCACCAACAACACCAACCACACAGAGGACTTCGAGCAGCAATTCACGGCAAAATCGACCTATGAGACCACCCAGTCACTCAACAGCGTGCAAGAAGAACTCGTGACTCAGATGATTGATGAGATCTGCGACCAGATATTCAACGCAACAGTTGCGAATTGGTAAGTTAGTCATTTACCCATCCGCAACATCGAAATATCGAAGCATCAAAACATCGAATCTTACATAAAAACCACACAAAAAAGGCAAAAACAAAACTTTTTTGGGCTTTTATTACAAAAAACACCGCAAAAGTTTTGCCATAAATAAAAAAATTATTACCTTTGCACGCCCAAAACGAAATAAACGGTCGTTTTCAGAAGCGAAAGTTTTTCGTTGGGAGCAAAGCAATAACAAGAAAGAAAAAGACAAAAACTATGTACACATTATTTATAGTACTTTTCGTTGTAATAGCAATCGCAATGATTCTTATCGTACTCGTACAGGAATCAAAGGGCGGCGGTCTTGCATCAAGCTTCTCTGCTTCAAACCAGATTATGGGTGTTCGCAAGACAACAGATATTATTGAAAAGCTCACATGGGGCTTTGCAGTAGCAATGGTTGTCCTCAGCATTCTTTGTGCATTCGTAGCACCAAGAGTCGTTACAGCAAGCTCAGTTATCGAAAACGCTGCAACAGAGCAGGCTCCTCTTGGCGCCAAGTCTCTCCCAGGTTTCGATGCATCACAGGCTCCTGCAGAGCAGAAGGCTGCACCTGCTAAAGAGCAGAAAGCTGCTCCAGCAGCAGAAGCACCAGCAGAGACTCCTGCAAACTAAAAAGATTTTTTAGGACTCTGACTTGTCAGAGCAACCTACGGGGCTTCAAATAAAGCCCAATATGGTGGATGTAGTTCAGTTGGTTAGAGCGTCAGATTGTGGTTCTGAATGTCGTGGGTTCGAGTCCCACCCTCCACCCCAAGCAGTCTTGCAGCAATGCAAGACTGCTTTTTTTAGTATCATAAAGAGAAACAAAACATACATCACATAGACAATATGCACAGCACATACATATCAGAAAGCGAGCTCAAGGGAGCCTACAGCGAAGGAGAAGCCTCGTATATATATAACAGAGTAAAAAGCTTCGATGGGGATTTCCTGAAGTTTGCAAAGACTTTTGCACACAATGACGACTACCAAGTAGCACGCAACGCACTATGGGGGCTCACTAAAGCGACGGATGAAGAACTCGCACAGTTGCAGCCAATGCGTGACGAACTCATTGATTTTGCGCTGAACACAGACAATCAGTCTATCAGGAGAAACGCACTCAACATCGTCAATAGGCTTGCTATTGATGAAGAAAATATACGTACAGACTTGCTGGACTTCTGCCTCGAACACATGGTGCAACTCGACGAATACCCAAGCATACAAGCTGTCTGCATGAAGATTGCGCACAGAATTTGCAGTTTCTACCCCGAACTTGCCGACGAAATGTTGCGAACCGTCAAGGCAATGGACATGGAGTACTATAAACCTGCCGTCAAGAGCGTTGTAAGAAGGATTTTGAGTGGCAAAGTGAAATAATAGCACCGCACGCCACCACTCTCGGCATCAGTTGTCCCATATTTTTGCCCTCCACACCTCAGGTGTTGCCTTTGTCACACCTAAGGTGTAAGCATAGTTCACACCTTAGGTATTTCTTACGTCATACCTAAGGTGTGAAGGGCTAAAAAAGGCAATGAGTAGTACTGCAAGCAATATTGAGTACTTCTACAAAAATTTTTGCATTAAAGTAGGACTTATTTCGTTTTTATGCTCATATAACGCGCGCGCACGTGCGCGCACGCGTTATATAATAAGGTGTATTTGTGACCAGCACCGAATAAAAATGGGCGAAAAAACTTTCGCCCATTTGATGTTTACTTGTTTATATATGCCTTGCCTCGACGTACTACCACGCCTCGATAATCGTCCGTCACAGGCACTCCTTGCAGGTTGTATTTGCGATTGCTCATCGCGTCTGACTCTGGTCGGTCTGGCTGATTTACTTGTCCGATGCCATCGGTCTGCGAGCTAACGTAGATGCGATATGGAAGAACAATGTCTTCAACATCAATGTTTTTGACGTAGATGGTCAGATTTAGCGAGTCATCGAGTTCGCATCTATTGACGCTGAACGTGAAATCGCCCTCAACGTTAAGAGGCATGTTCACGCCTATCGGAATGAGAAGCGAATCGCCGATGGTCTCAATATTTCTTACAAGACTATCTACAATAGCTTTCGCGGCTAATGAGTCTTCGTGTGTGCACAAAGCCATGAGCGAGTCGCAACACAATGAGTCAGCTTCGGTCATATCGTTTTGAATCTTCGTGCAACTTGCCACTATGTGAACTGAAGGTATTGAATCATTCATAAGATTCAATAAATAAGGCCACTTCTTGTCGAGTTTGTAATGGAACGTTGCGAGCGTGTCAGAGCCATGAACAAACGAGTTCTTTGGGAAGTCAAATTCGGAGCGCAAACTATCCTCTACACATAACGCAAATACATTATCGCGTTTCCCCTCACGGAATTCAGACGTAAAATCGAACCAATACTCGCCAAGTTCAGGCTGAATCATTTCATAGCAGAACGTATCTATGCCTGCAAGCAAAGGATACTTTTCTACATCAAACTTAGTTGTGTGTTGCTCCGAGCAGAAGTTTTTCAGCGTGTCAGGGTTCTGTCCTTCAACAGGCTTAATGTAGGTAACGTTGATTTTGCTATCGTAAGTCCTGCCCACCATCTCCTCGGTGTAAGGGAAGCCTGTGTTGTATGCAGCCTTTATGAAAAGGTTTTCACCCGTCTTAATATCCCCTGAAGTGTAATAGCGCAGCGTAGGTGTGTCATACATTATCACATTCTCTTTTACGTCTATGCCAAAGCTATTAACAAAGGCACGCAACTCATATTGCCCACCACGCAAGATGGTTTTGATGAGCAAATCTTTAGCACTGTCCTTTTCCTCAGTTTCAAACATAGCAATACCCTCCAGTATGTCATCACAATCAATCTTTAATGTATCTAAGCCATAAACATCGTTGAATCTAATGTCGAATATTGTAGTTTGTGGCCAAAGGAACATATTACATGGCATACCACTCGATACGTCGTACGACAAAGCCAAATCACCACAAACTATCGAGTCGCCATCATAAGGCACCATGATAAGTTCTTCGTTGCGAGAGAACAACGTAGCTAATTCATATTTATCATACACAGGCGCTTCTAAATACCCTTCTGGAATCTCTATGTCCATTACTTCTGATATAGCTACGCCATCGGCATCAAGCATAGTGAGGTCGAGTTTATCGCCTTTCTTTACAGGGAAATCAATGCGGAAATAAAGGCTATCGCCTGCCGCTACGCTGACAGCCTTGCTCCACTTGGCAACAGAACCGCTATTACTGTTAATGTTCAGTACAATATCGTTGTTGTAGGCAATGCTTCCTGCATTCTGCACGTATGCGCCAAAACGATAATTGACAGAGTCGTTGGCGGCATCGCTGATATAGTGGCAAACCACATAGTCTCTCTTTACCTGTAACTGTGACGATGTGCCTCCGAATACAGTCGGCAACAAATCTTCATACAATGCGAATGCGAAAGTCGTTGCAAAAAGCATCAACGACAAAAGGAAATACTTTGAATTTTTCACTTTTTTGATTTGAGTTAACGAATTATTAAAATAAATTGAGCTTCAATTAAGAAATAATTATGCATTATGAATCACGAAGTCGCTTCTGCGTTCTTTTTCTTCCTGAGGTATCTGTTTGTTTATCCATTCCAGAGCCTTCTCCTCTGTGATGTTGTCACGCTTCATAATGCGACGTATGCGCACTTTTGTCGGAGCGGAAACGCAGATAACGTATGGCGATATGGGCTCGCTCGAAACTTGCTTGAGCACATTTCCAAAGTCTGCTTCGTAATAGATTGCCGACTCCATCCATTCGTAGTCGGAAGCCAAAAAGTCTGCAGCTACGGCTGGATGCACAATCGCATTTATAGCCTGAGTATTATACTCGCTTTGAAGCAGGAACTTTGCCACGGCAGCCTTGTTTAGTTCATTGCCAGTGTAGGCTTCCTCGCCTATCAAGTTGATAAGTTGCTGGCGCACGTCTGGGTCTTCACGCATTATTCGCTTGGCTGCAGCATCGCAGTCATAGACCTCAATGCCACGTTTGCGCAACTTCTCGCAGACGTAGCTCTTGCCGCTTCCAATGCCTCCTGTTATTATCTTAATCCTTTTCATTTGCAGAATAATGCACAAGCCGTGCGTCGGCAAGTTTCAGTTGCTCTTTCACTTCTTTCACGAGTTTCATCGGTGCCTTACGGTCTGCCTTGAAGTTCACAATCATCTTCTTTGCGTCTTCCTTGCCAAGTTGGCGTTTCTTTCCCATCACATAACGTGACACAGCATTTGCCGGCATCAACTTGTTATCTACCTGTACCTGATAATCGCCCTTCTCGTCGCCTTGAAGTTTACCTATATATATATAGGTGGCCATTTGCTTATTCACGAGTTTCGTGAGTTCCTTTCCGTCAGGCTCAACGACCTTGACCTTCACTTCGTCATGACGCATATTTGTTACAATCATGAAGAAGAAAAGCACGGTAAATATCAAATCGGGCAATGAAGCTGTGTTCAGTGCCGGAACTTCCCTGTCGATATGTTGCCTGCGGAATATCATTTTTTAGTAATTAAAGGAGTTAAGACATGTGCTCTGCGCGTGAAACTTGAAACA
>JAUNQM010000027.1:11812-14314 GCA_030536165.1 Prevotellaceae bacterium
CATAGCACGTTCCGATGGAGATCCTGAATCAAGTTCAGGATGACGTAGTAGTGCTTGCGAAGTCCTCCACACATCTTGTCAAAATGATAATTGTACATTGTAAATGGTAAATGGTACATGCCTCACGGTTCTGCGACTCTTTGCGGTATCGCCTCGTCAATGGTCTTGAGCTGGCGTTCGTTCAAGTCGTTGTATGCTTTGCCGAAGCGTTTCCTTGCAGCCTCGTTACGCAACTGCTTGTATGCGTTCACCACTTGATTCTCTACAGCAAAGTAAGTCTCATACTTCGCCTCATCTGATGCTTTTATCATTATTATATGCTTGGCTGGACTCTCTGAAAGGTTTTCATCATGCTTTGGATTCATGATAAACTCCTTCATGCTTGCACAGAGTCCATCGACCTCTACTTCTTCTTCATTATGGAGTATTGTCCCGTCGTCGAGGATGTCGATTTCAAACACATTCCTCCTGTCAACGACCTTCTCAACGCGTCCAAGATTCTCTGGCGCAGGCTTTGGTAACTGATACGGAAGCCCGAAGTTGCGATCCATTGAGGTCGTAACAAGGAACAGTATCAGCAGCATGAATGAGATGTCGGCTGTTGAAGTCGTGTTCAACTCCGGCACTTCCCTTTTGCCAAAATTCTTCTTGAAAAGCATCTACTTCTTTATTCTAATTGTTGAAAGCAGTATTAGAACTACCGCAGCCGCAACCAACACTACAGCCGTGGTGACAAACATAAAGCTCAGACGGAGCCATATTGCTTCGCTATAGGCATGTCCATTGATGTTTATCGCGTCTGTACTGCCAAATAGGAACGTCAGCAGCATAACGAGAGCTACTGGTATAACTACGCACCACACAATTCGTCGCGTGTCGATGTTGTTAACCTTTGCCGTATGCGAACGGTGCCTTGTGCCTGTCACTATGCAGAACACAACTGCACCGATGGCTGCCACAAGCATAGCAATCATTAGCCATATCACGGCAGGCGTGAGCATAGGCTCTAAGAAGGCAGGATTAGCTGCATACGGCATCTCATAGCCTAATGTGTAGAAGGCTATGAAGATAATTGCTATCAGCGCAATCAGGATTATCTTAACTCTCTTTGCCATTGTAGTGCAGTCTTAGTTGCGTTTCTTGTACTCCGCAATCATATCCATCAGCGTAATGTAGCTTTCTTCCATCTGCTGCGTGATGCTCTCTATCTTGTTCAGAATATAGTTGTAGAAGCACATGAGCACCAATGCAACGATGATACCGAAGATGGTAGTAATCAACGCCACCTTCATACCCGAGGCAACAATCGTAGGACTGATGTCGCCGGCGCTTTCTATGTTATCGAACGCCATAACCATACCTATAACTGTGCCGAGGAATCCGAGCGACGGAGCCATTGCGATAAAAAGCTTTATCCACGAACAACCTTTCTCAAGAGCCGATGTCTGCACGGTACCGTAATTGGTAACGCTGCGCTGAATCTCGTCCATCGAGTCCTTTATGTGCATCAAAGCCTGATAGCAGATGCTCGCCACCGGACCGCGAGTGTTGCGGCAAATGTCCTTTGCGCCTTCTACATCGTCAGAGTTCAACTTGCCTTCCACGTCGGCAAGCAACTTCTTTGCGTTTATTTCCGAACATGCAAGGAAAATAATTCTTTCAATGCAGAATGCCAGGCCTAGCACAAGCGCAAGGCTTACCAACGACATAAAGCCTGCATTTCCCTCGATAAACTTTACCTTAAAGGCGTTGATGAATAATAAAGAATAAGTCATATTTATAATTGTTTTCTATTGTTCAAACTGCTTCATGAGCGCTTTCAAATCCTCGACCGATGACCAGTCGATGATGCCAGCCCTCATACGTGCATCCACATAATTGCGGTTCTTTTTTGCCACAAGTGGGCGGACTGAGCGCTCATGACAAGGAATCGATTTGCCCTTCACGAGATAGTAATAGTTGTTCACGAGCGGATATGTGAGTGTCTCTTCATTAGGGTCAAGGCGAGTCACTGCAATATTTTCACTGAACGAGATGTTTGTAATATCCGAATTGTTCAGCCATTCTCCATTAAAGGCATCAATGTCGATGAGCTTCACGCAGACAAGTGTGTAATGCCCGCAAGTGTCAATCACCTCTGCCAACTGGTTGTTGACGTTGACGAAATGTCGTTTGCCGAAGCTTACGCCCTTCACTACCGCCATATTCGCCTGCATATCCGTCGTCCCCTTCTTGTAAATCAATGTAGAGTTCTTCAGGAATATGTTTGCCAGTGGTTGATAGTTCTCCGTGCCATCATTGAGTTCAATTGCTGCAGGAACGAATGCATCGAAGAGAGTTACCTTCTCCGACCTTCCTGCCGGCACCTGCGCCCAAAGACAGACAGCCACGACCGACATTAGCATAAATGACAACGCTCGTCTCATATATTATATATGTATCGTTACAATCAGACTACAAAATTAGTAAATATATTTGAAATATTCAGCTATGTATCAATCT
>JAUNQM010000264.1 GCA_030536165.1 Prevotellaceae bacterium
CTTAAAACAATAAGAAAAAAAATGGAAAATCAAGAAAAAGGATTTTACAAACTTAATTGGTTGCAGCGAATAGGCTTCGGTAGTGGTGACCTTGCGCAGAACCTCATTTTCCAGACGGTAGCGACATTCTTGATGATATACCTTTGCACGGTATTGAAGATTAGCCCCGTCTTTGTCAGCGGACTCATCCTTGGCGTCCGACTCTTCGACTGTATATGGAGCCCTATCGTAGGACGCTATATCGACAACCACAATCCAAAGTTGGGTAAGTATCGCACTTATCTCCTTTATGGTGGTGTTCCTCTTACGATTGCAGCGTGCTGCCTGATGCTGCCTATGGCTGCTGAATGGTCGATGGCGATGAAAATCATTTATGCCACGATTAGTTATACTGTTCTCAGTATGATTTATTCGGTAGTCAACATACCTTATGGCTCAATCATGGCAAGTATGACTCGTGACAATGACGAGGTACTGATTCTTACATCAACACGAATGGTATGTGCAAACATCGGTCAGATTATTGTGCAGGCAGGTTTCCCTATCGGACTCGCTATCGTTGCAGGTGTTGCAATAGATTGGAATCAAGCTGTATTCATGGCAATAGGTACCATACCGGCATTCATCATTCTGCCTTTGCTTCCTGTGTTGAAGAAACTTTTAGGCAAGAAAGGTCTTTATTATGTGCTCCTTTCTATTGGCTTCGTTGGATTTGTTGCGCTGTATGCTATCGGCAAGTTCTTTGACGTGAATGGATGCAACACTATCGTTCAGATTGCAAAGGTTATGACAGGTGTAGGTCTGCTTGTTGGCTCGTTGATGTGGGCACTTGTCCCTGAAGTTATCACGGAAGCCGAATACCGCACAGGAAACCGTCCTGCAGCTACTGTAAACGCCCTCGCAGGTGTTGCCTTCAAGGCAGGCTTCTCAATTGCCGGATGGATAACACCGCTGGTAATGGGATGGTTAGGATTCAACCTGGCAGAAGAGGTTTCGGCTTTGTCGGGTGATGCAAATGCGTGGTTTATCGTTATCAGCGTATTTGCACTTGTAGGTTTTGTGCTCTTGACACTTTGTTTCCTCGGTTGCAAGGAGAATATTGTTACCACACCGGAAAAGCCTGCTACTTATGGTGAGATGTTCAAGGAGTTCAAGGCAAACAAATGTCTTCAGTTAATGCTTTGGATTTTCATCGTTGTGTTCTTGGCTTCATTCATCGCAGCACCAGTAAATGCATATTATACAAAGCTGGCTGACTACTCTGAGACAGTGAAAGAAGCAATCCTTTGGTTCACAACGATTATCCCAGCGGTTCTGCTCATCGTAGTAGGATACCTTATCTATAAATATCCTCTTTCCGACGAAAAGCTCGACGAAATGAATAAAGAGATTGAAGAAAGAAACGCTAAACCCGAATAATCGAAAGGTCGAAATATCGAAAAAAATAATAAAATAAAAAACAACACAATTATGAAAGAAGCACGTTATATCTTCCCACAGGACTATATGGCTGACCCATCGGCACATGTATTCAACGGAAAAGTCTATATCTATCCATCACACGACTGGGATAGTGGTACAAGCGACAACGACAATGGTGACCAGTATAACATGAAGGATTATCACTGTCTGAGTATTGAGGACCTTGAGAACGGCACATGCAAGGACGAAGGTCTGATTCTGAAACTCGAAGATGTGCCTTGGGCAAAGAAGCAGCTTTGGGACAGCGACGTAGTTGAGAAAAACGGTAAATACTATCTTTGCTTCTGCGCTAAGGACTGGAACGAGGTGTTCCATCTCGGTATTGCTGTTGCCGACAGACCAGAAGGCCCATTCGTTGCAGAGCCAGACCCAATACGCGGCAGCTATTCAATCGACCCTTGCCTCTTCAAGGATGATGACGGCAGCGTTTATGTTTATTTCGGTGGTATCTGGGGTGGACAGCTTCAGCGTTATCGTGATAATGTTGCGCTTGAGAATCCACATCTTCCAAACTTTGACCAGCCTGCTCTCTGTCCACGCGTGGCAAAGATGACCGACGACATGCTACAGTTTGCAGAGCAGCCAAAGGGCGTAGAAATCTACGACGAAGACGGCATACTCAAGGAATATGACAAGCACCGCTTCTTTGAGGCGTCATGGATGGTGAAGAAAGACGGTAAATACTTCTTCATTTATTCTACAGGCGACAGCCATCTGCTTTGCTATGCTGAGGGCGACAATCCTTACGGTCCATTCAAGTTCAAGGGTGAACTGCTCCAGCCTGTAGTGGGATGGACAACCCACGCTTGCGTTACTGAATACAAAGGCAAATGGTATCTCTTCCATCACGACTGCGTGCCTTCAAACGGCGTGTCAGCACTGCGTTCACTCAAAGTAAAAGAAATAGAACTATAACAGACTATGAAAAAGTTAATCATCACAAGCATTCTGTGCTCATTGGCAGTGTCGATGAACGCGCAGACACTGAAGGAAACCGTAGGTAAGAACATTCTTATCGGTACAGCACTCAATGTCCGTCAGATAAACGGAATGGATCCAAAAGGCATCGATCTTGTTAAGCAGCAGTTCAATTGTGTTGTTGCTGAAAACTGTATGAAACCAGAGGAACTGCACCCAACGCCAGACAAATGGACTTGGGAAGACGCAGACAAACTTGTGGCATTCGCACAGGAAAATAATATCAAAGTAAATGCTCATACACTCGTATGGCATTCGCAGTGCCCAATGTGGTTCTTCTTCAAGGACAACAAGGTGCCAGAAGGCTTCAATCCATTCTTCAATAAGAACTTTGATAAGAGCCTGTTGAAGTCGCGCGACGAGATGCTTGCTTTCCTTAAAGACTACATCTTCGCTGTAGCAGGCCACTTCAAGGGGAAGGTTGTAGGCTGGGACGTAGTAAACGAGGCATTTGAAGACGATGGTTCGCTTCGCAACTCAATGTGGCGTCAGGTCATAGGTGACGACTTCATTGAAAAGGCATTCGAGTATGCACACGAGGCTGACCCTGATGCAGAACTCTACTACAACGACTACAGCATGTCGAATCAGAAGAAGATTAAAGCCGTATGTGAGTATGTGAAGAACATGCAGAAGAAGGGCATACGCATCGATGCTATCGGTATGCAGTCGCACAATGGACTTGACTATCCTGACCTCGGCGACTATGAAAAGTCAATTGAACTTATCGCGTCACTCGGACTTAAGGTGATGTTTACCGAACTCGACATCAACGTGCTGCCAAATCCAAAGCAATTCGGTGGTGCCGACATCGCGCAGAACTTCCAACTCCAGAAAGAACTCAATCCTTACACCGATGGACTGCCAAAGGCAAAGCAGAAAGAGCTGACAGAGCGCTACATGGCGTTGTTTAAGATATACAAGAAGCATGAGAAGGACATCTCTCGTATCACTCTCTGGGGTGTAACCGATGGCGACTCATGGCTTAACGGATGGCCAGTACGTGGACGCACAAACTATCCACTTCTCTTTGACCGCGATTACAAGGCAAAGCCTGTGGTAAAGAAGATTTGCAAGCTCTTTAAGTAAGTCGTTGCATATCGTCACTTCACACGTCGCTTTAACTCGGAAAAAGTTTTGCAAAACTTCCGGCAAAGTTTTTCAAAAC
>JAUNQM010000028.1 GCA_030536165.1 Prevotellaceae bacterium
AGCACTACAATGTATTCAAATAAGGCTTTTGCCCTGACAGGGCGTTTTGGATGTTGCTTGTTTCCCAGGGCGTCGCTGCGCTTTGCCCTGGGCTATGGGATTGTCGGACTTACAGCCCGACATTTAGCGGACAACAATATATGAATATATGTTTGCCCCCCCGATGAATAGCTTTTTCTGCCGTTTGGGAGGCGCTTATGAGCATTTGAGATGATTGTCGCTTGCAAGCTTTCATGGCGCCGAATAACAAAACAAAGCCCACCAAATGGTAGGCTTTGTTGATGATGAATATGATTTGGGTCTTTTTCTTAGAATGGTGGTCTATCGTCAGGCATAGGCGCAGGTATGTCTTCCATGTCGCTCATCTTCGACTTATACACGCCGCCTTCAGTAGGTGGGGTGTGGCTTTCTTCCTCATTGAGGAAAGCCGTGTATTCGCCCTTGAAAGCCAACCGAACGTCCTTCGTGGCGCCTTTTCTGTGTTTTGCGATGATGATAAGTGCCTTGCCGTGAGTGTCGTTTCCGTTTTCGTCCTCGAAGATATGATAGTATTCAGGCCTGTGGACAAACAGTACCATATCGGCATCCTGTTCGATGGCTCCCGATTCACGAAGGTCGGAGAGTTGTGGGCGTTTGCCTTCTGACTTTTCTTTTGCATCGCGTTTCTCAACGTCACGGTTGAGCTGTGAGAGCGCGAGAATCGGAATGTTGAGCTCCTTTGCAAGTCCTTTCAGCGACTGGCTTATGCTTGAAACCTCTTCTTGGCGCGAACCGAAATGCTTGCCGCTTCCTGTCATAAGCTGCAGGTAGTCAATCATTATCATCTTGATGTTGTGCTCGCGAACCAGACGGCTTGCCTATGTGCGCAGCTCAAAGATAGATAGACCAGGCGTGTCATCAACGTAGATTGGCGCATTGAATAGTCTGCCGATGTGTTTGTCAAAGCGTTCCCATTCAAGTTTGTCGAGTTGTCCGGTAAGAATCTTGTGGCCGGTAATCTCGCAGACTTGTGACAAGAGACGGTCGGCAAGCTGCTTCTTGCTCATTTCAAGCGAGAAGAATGCAACTGGCTCATTGTAATCGACGGAGATGTTCTTGCAAAGCGAAAGTGCAAACGATGTCTTACCCATGGCTGGACGACCGGCAAGTATTATCAAGTCAGACGGTTGCCAACCGGCAGTCACGTCGTCGAGTTTATGGAATCCACTTGCCAGACCTGTGATACCACCCTTGCTCTCAGCCGCCTTCTTTATGGCTTCTTCTGATTCCATAAGGGCTGTTGAGATGTGGGAATAGTCGCTTTTCATGTTCGCCTGCGACAGTCCGAACAAGTCTTGCTCGGCCTCTTGCATGAGGTCGTTGATATCTACGGTCTCGTCGAAAGCCTTTGTCTCAATGCGGCTTGAGAACGAAATAAGCTCGCGGGCAAGATGTTTCTGCGAGAGAATCTTTGCGTGATACTCAACATGAGCCGACGAAGCCACGTCGGAAGTCAGTTCTGTAAGATAGACAGGCCCGCCTACATTCTCAAGTTCACCATCTTTCTCCAACTGCTCTGCTACGGTGAGCATGTCGATAGGGTGCTGGTCCATGCTGAGCGTTGCGATTGCGGCATAGATGCTCTGGTGTCGAGGGTCGTAGAAACTTTCGGGTCTGAGTATTTCGCAGACGACAGCGTATGCGTCCTTATCCATCATCAATGCACCGAGCACAGCCTTTTCTACGTCGAGAGCTTGTGGCTGTAGATGCCCGTAGGCGTTGTTGATTGGGGTCATTGCTTTCGTCTTTCTGCTTTTTGAAGTGCTTTCTGCCATCGTCGGTAAATGTTAAATGATTGTCGTTGTTTTTGTTGAGTTGGACTGCAAAGGTAATAAAACTTTTACAAATCCAAGATATATGCCCTGTTGATATTTGGCTTTTCTTTGAAAATACCAAACATTGCGCTGCCGCTGCCAGACATTGCAGCGTATGTTGCGCCTGCATCGTAAAGGCTTTGTTTTATGCTTGCAAGTTCTGGATAGAGGGCAAATGCGGAGACTTCAAAGTCGTTTTTCAGTCGGTCGCGCCATGTCTCAATGGGCTGCATGACAATGTCTCTGCAGCAAACTTCAGGGGTTGTCGGCACGACTTTCGAGAACGCTTCGCGCGTTGATATTGCTATCTCTGGCTTGATGATTGCCATATACATGCCGCGCAAATCGAGTTCTATCGGTGACAAAATCTCGCCGATGCCTGTTGCGAAAGCTGGTGTGGAGCGCACGAAGAACGGACAGTCGGCACCAAGTCTCAGTGCGTATGCTTCGAGTTGTTCGGTAGTAAGCCTAAGCTGAAACGTGTCGTTTATTAATAATAATGTATATGACGCGTCAGCCGAACCGCCTCCCATACCTGCCTGTGTAGGTATGTTTTTCTTCAGTTGAAGGGTAATGTCGTATGACGAGAGCTTTGGAAAGTCTGCTTTTAACAGGTTGCACGCGCGGACTACGAGGTTGTCTTCTGGTTTTCCAAGCACTTCTATGCCTTCAAGCTGAAGTTCTACCTTGCCGATGTTGTCGGATGAAGGGACATAGCTTATGCTTATCTCGTCGTAAATCGGTACGGGATAGAAGACGGTTTCGAGGTTATGATAGCCGTCAGGTCTGCGACTGACAATGTTGAGTCCGAGGTTAACTTTTGCCGGTATCAGCATATAGGGGAGTTATTTTACGAACTGAATCTTCTCCTTGTCGCGTGGTTTTGCAGCCGGAGCCTCGTCAGGATAGCCGATAGCAATAACATACGCCAGTTTGTAACCTTCTGGGAGGTTAAGGCGGTCAAAGTATTCCTTCAACTCAGGCATGTTGTTCAACTGGTCGGCAGCCATGCCTAAGCAGCAAGTGCCTAAACCTAACGATTGGGCTGCAAGCATCATGTTCTCACCCAAAAGACCTGCGTCAGTCTTCGTGTAAGCGTCTTCTTTTTCCTCAACGCCTACGCATATAATCGCAGGAGCATTGCGGAACATGTTGCGGAACGACTTGTCGTGAGCCACGATTTCAGGTCTTGCCTTCTTCAAGGCTGCCGTTGCTCCATTAATGAAGTCAGGGTTGTCAACGATGCGCAAAGCCCATTTCTGGCGGTTGATTGCGCTTGGTGCATTGATTCCACACTCGGCAACAAGCTGGAGTTTCTCGCGTTCAACAGGCGTGGTCTTGTATTGTCTTATCGACCGACGCTGCATAATGGTTTCAATAACTGGATTGTTCATGTTTGTCTGTGCATAAATTCCTGTTCCTGCCAATAGCATTACAAGGAGGAAGAAGGTCTTTTTCATAATAGTTTCTGTTATAATTTTATTGTGGTTTTGCTTAAAATTAGGATATGTTTGCAATACATACTTTCAGCGAGTCAGTCCAGTACGGCACCTTGATGCCGAAGGTTTCCTTTATCTTTGTCTTGTCTAAGACAGAGAATGACGGACGTGTGACTGGGCTTGGAAATTCGTTGCTATGGCATGGCATGATGTTGCACGATGTCTGACCACTGTATTCAGCAATCATATTAGTAAAGTCGTACCAACTGCAGACACCCTCGTTGGAGAAATGATAGATTCCGCTCTTTGAATAGACCTCTGCCGTTGCCTCGTTCCTGTAGTCGCATAGAATAGCAGAGATTGCCTTTGCAAGATCGAGTGCATAAGTAGGTGTACCGACTTGGTCGAACACTACTTTGAGCTGCGGCTTGGTGGCTGTGAGGTTGAGCATAGTCTTGCAGAAGTTCTTGCCAAACTCAGAATATAGCCAAGCTGTGCGTATGATTACGTGCTTGCATCCTTGCGCCAGTATGTTCTGTTCGCCATGAAGCTTTGTCTGCCCATAGATTCCAGTAGGAGTTCCTTGCTGGTCTTCGCGGCATGGAGTGTTGTATGGCTCCTTGCCAAAGACGTAGTCTGTGCTGATATGCACCAATAGTCCGCCGACTTCCTTCATTGCAACTGCAAGGTTTTCTGGTGCTTTGCCGTTGAGCAACTCTGCCAACTGCTCGTTGCTTTCGGCTGCATCGACGTTGGTGTATGCTGCGCAATTGACAATCGCATCAATCTTTTCCTTTGCAACAATGTCTCTGATAGCATCAAGGTCAGTGATGTCGAGCCGAGTTGTCTCTACACCTTCCTGCTCAGTAACATCAGTGAAGACGTATTTGTCTGTTGATGTTTGTGCAGTCAGGCGTATTTCGTTGCCAAGTTGTCCGTTGGCGCCAGTTACGAGTATGTTCATCGTTCCGAATTGTTATTCAAATGAATCGCTGTTTATCTCCTTCTTCGTTTCTTCGATGACGTGGAGTAGATACTGCCCGTATTGATTCTTTATCATCGGCTGTGCGAGTTGGCGCATCTTTTCATCGTCAATCCAACCTTTGCGGTAAGCAATTCCTTCAAGGCATGCAATCTTCAGTCCCTGACGCTTTTCAATCACTTCAACGAAGGTACTTGCCTCTGAAAGTGAATCGTGGGTACCTGTGTCGAGCCATGCGAAGCCGCGTCCGAGAGTCTTCACTTTTAGTTCCGAATCGTCGAGAAAACGTTGATTGACTGTTGTTATCTCCAATTCTCCGCGTGCCGACGGCTTAATATGCTTTGCCACATCGACCACCTTGTTTGGATAGAAATACAATCCTACCACTGCATAGTTGCTCTTTGGCTCCTTTGGTTTCTCCTCAATGCTTAGGCAATTGCCGTCACGGTCGAACTCTGCAACGCCATAACGCTCAGGGTCGCTCACCCAATAGCCGAACACGGTTGCCTTATTCTCCTCCTCGGCATTGCGTACAGCGTCCTTCAGCATGGCTCTGAAACCTGCTCCGTGGAAGATATTATCGCCTAAAACGAGGCACACTGAGTCGTTGCCGATAAACTCTTCACCGATGATGAAAGCCTGTGCCAGTCCGTCAGGGGATGGTTGTTCCGCGTATGAAAAGTTCACACCATAGTCCGAGCCGTCGCCAAGCAAGCGGCGGAATCCTGGTAAATCCTGTGGTGTGCTGATGATAAGAATGTCTCTGATTCCGGCGAGCATGAGTGCGCTTATCGGATAATAGACCATCGGTTTGTCGTAAATAGGCAATAGCTGTTTGCTTACTCCCTTCGTGATAGGGTAGAGGCGAGTGCCCGATCCGCCAGCAAGAACGATTCCTTTCATAGTATCTATATTGGTTTAGTTGTTGTTTATATGGTTGTGACTACAAAGTTAGTGCAAATCGAAGACAATACAAAATAAAAGACGAAGTTTTTTATTTTTATTGTTGAGATGCCGCCTAATTTCGATGGATGTCAAAGTTAGTGCAAATCGAAGACAATACAAAATAAAAGACGAAGTTTTTTGTTTTTATTGTTGAGATGCCGCTTCATATCGACCCCAAACATGGACACATCGAGATTACATTGGGGGCAGAAAGTATGTTGTTTTCACAATTTACGTGGGTTCGGGATAGAAATTTCGGAAAACACAGGACAAAAAAAGATTTTAGGCTCATATTTGCATTGAATATCGGTGCAAAGCATGTTGCGTTAGGGGCTGTTTAGCCGCTTTGTGGCATGTTTCGTTATGCGCTGAATCTCTTGTCCTTAATTTTACCTCTCCATACCTTAGGTGTTCATGTCGTCATACCTTAGGTGTTTCTACTGTCATACCTAAGGTGTTACCACCCCTCACACCTCAGGTGTGACGCGCAAAACACCTAAGGTGTGAAAGGCATGACTTAACAATTTCACAAAATAGGCGCAGTTTGAAACCTTTTGGGAGCTTTGGCGGTTGATTTATTCGACATTATTCATGCAAAATGAATATTTTTTGCCAAAATGTTTGTTAATTATAATTAATTTTGCTAATTTTGCAAGCTCAATATGTATGATAGATAGCATTTGACATAATAAGGTATTGAAATCAATAATAAAGATTGTTAAATAAATTAAGAAGTTATGAAGAAAAAAGCAACTTTGATGTTGAGTATGCTGTTCCTGTTTATAGGGATGGCAATGGCTCAGACAAAGGTAAGCGGAACTGTCGTTGAAGCCAGCACCAACGAACCGGTGATTGGTGCCTCTGTGATGATACAGGGGGGTAAGACAGGTACAGTGACTGACATCAATGGTAATTTCAGTCTTTCTGTTCCATCTGGAAAGAAGATTACCGTAAGCTATGTCGGTATGAAGTCGGTGACACTGACCGCTAAACCAAAGATGAAAATTGTGCTTGAAGATGATGCAACTACTCTTAATGACGTTGTCGTTACGGGTATGCAGAAGATGGACAAGCGATTGTTTACAGGTGCTACAACCAAGGTTGAAGCCGAGAAGGTAAAGCTTGACGGTGTGGCTGACGTGAGCCGTTCGCTCGAAGGACGTGTGGCTGGTGTGTCAGTGCAGAACGTATCAGGTACCTTTGGTACAGCTCCAAAGATTCGTGTGCGTGGTGCAACGTCAATCTATGGTAGTTCGAAGCCTTTGTGGGTTGTCGATGGTGTTATCATGGAAGACGTGACAGAAGTTTCTGCCGACCAGCTTTCATCAGGTGACGCTGTGACGCTGATTTCATCAGCTATCGCAGGTCTCAACTCTGACGATATCGAGAGTTTCCAGATATTGAAGGACGGTAGTGCTACATCTATATATGGCGCGCGCGCGATGGCAGGTGTCATCGTCATCACTACCAAGAAGGGTAAGGCTGGTCAGAACAGCATCAACTACACAGGTGAGTTTACGATGCGTCTGAAGCCAAGCTACTCACAGTTCAACATCATGAACTCACAGGAGCAGATGGGCGTGTATAAGGAAATGTACAACAACGGTTGGCTGAACTTTGAATCTGCCTATACAAAATCTTCAAGTGGTGTGTATGGCAAGATGTATCAGTTGATGAACGAATACGATCCAACTACAGGTCAGTATGGTTTGGCTAATACTCCAGAGGCAATGAATCAGTATCTGCAGGCAGCAGAAATGAGAAATACAGACTGGTTTGACCTTCTGTTCAGCAACTCAATCCAGCAGAACCACTCAGTCAGTATGTCGAGCGGTACGGAAAAGGCTCAGTATTATACTTCACTCTCACTGATGAGCGACCCAGGATGGTCAAAGCGAAGCAAGGTGCAGCGTTACACAGCTAACATTAATGCAAACTACAACATCAGCAAGAAGGTTACAGTAAACTTGATTGGTAACGCATCTTACCGTAAGCAGGAGGCTCCTGGTACTCTTAGTGCATCGACTAACTCACTGACAGGTGAGGTAAGCCGTAACTTCGATATCAACCCTTACTCTTACGCTATCAACTCATCACGTACACTCGACCCAGACGCATTCTATAAGAGAAACTATGCTGCGTTCAACATCTTCAATGAGTTGGACAACAACTATATGGATCTCGACGTGATGGACTTGAAGGTGCAGGCAGAATTGAAGTACAAGCCTGTACGCACAGTAGAACTCTCAGCTATCGCATCATATAAGTATGCTAACTCAAACCAGCAGCATTATATTAAGGAGTACTCTAACCAGGCACTCGCTTATCGTGCAATGGACGATGCAACGATGCGTGACTCTAACCCTTGGCTCTACACTGACCCAGACGATGCAAACTCACTTCCTATCTCAGTATTGGAGCAGGGTGGTTTCTATAATGAGTCGAGAAACAAGATGAATGGTTGGACTGTTCGTGCTACTGCAAACTACAATGACGTATATGCAGAGGATCATATCGTGAACCTCTTCGGTGGTCTTGAACTTAACGAAATCAATCGTAATGCTACATCTTGGGAAGGTGTCGGTATGCAGTATGACATGGGTTATCTGCCAATCTACGATTACAGATACTTCAAGCAGAGTTCTGAGGAAAACTCACTCTACTATGGTCTGAGCAACTCATATTCACGTGAAGCAGCATTCTTTGCAAATGCAAACTATTCTTATAAGGGACGCTATTCAATTAACGGAACAGTACGTTATGAAGGTAGCAACCGATTGGGTAAGGCACGTAGCGCACGTTGGTTGCCTACATGGAACGTATCAGCAGCTTGGAATGCACATGAAGAAGCATGGTTCGAGAAATGGAACAAGGTGTTGTCACACTTGACAGTTCGTGCATCTTACTCACTTACCGGTGATAAGCCAGCAGTGGTCAATGCACAGCAAATCATTAGAAGTACAAACCCTTGGCGCGCATTCAGCTCAGATAAGGAGTCTGCACTCTACGTATCACAGTTTGCCAACCCAAGTCTGACATACGAAAAGAAACATGAGTTCAACCTCGGTCTCGATGCTGGTTTCCTTAACAACCGCATTAACTTAGGCTTCGATATCTACTGGCGTAACAACTACGACCTTATTGGTCCTATGAACACTGCAGGTTACGCAGGTGCGATTACATTCTATCCTAACATCGCCGACATGAAGTCGAATGGTGAGGAACTGTCAATCTCAACAAAGAATATCGTAGGCAAGGACTTCCAGTGGACAACAGACTTCATCTTCTCACACGTGAAGACAAAGGTTACTGATCTCCAGTCAACAGGAACTCAGATTTATGAAATGGTAACAGGTACAGGTTTCACAATGGAAGGCTACCCTTACCGTTCACTCTTCTCAATTGACTATCAGGGATTGAATAGCAATGGTTATCCAACATTCATCAACCAGGAAGGAAACTTGACAGTCAGCGACATTGACTATCAGTCATACTCAATCGACCACCTTGTATATGAAGGCCCAACAGACCCAACAACAACTGGTTCGCTTGGTAACATCTTCACATATAAGAACTGGCGACTGAATATCTTTGCAACTTATTCGTTTGGCAACGTGGTTCGTCTCGACCCTCAGTTCTCAGCAGCATACAGCGACTTGACAGCACATCCAAAGGAATTCAAGAATCGCTGGACAATGCCAGGCGACGAAGCGTTTACAGACATTCCTGTACTTGTTGACTATCGTGGATATGTGAACAATACAGAACTCTCAAAGGCATATACAGCATATAACTACTCACAGGTAAGAACCGCAAAGGGTGACTTCATTCGTATGAAGGAAATCTCACTCGCTTACGACTTCCCTAAGAACTGGCTCACTCACCTTGCAGTGAAGTCTTTGAGCATGAAGCTTCAGGCTACAAACCTCTTCTTGATTTATGCTGATAAGAAACTCAACGGACAAGATCCAGAATTCTTCAACACAGGTGGTGTTGCCGTTCCAATGGCACGCCAGTTTACGTTCACTCTCCGTTTGGGCTTATAATATATTAAGGTATAAAAATAGAAAAGACTATGAAAAAGAATATATATAATTCAATCATGGCAGTTGCTATGTTCGCAATGGCGTTCACTTTCGCCAGTTGCGACGATTGGCTTGATAAGTCACCTGACGATAGAGCAGACCTTACTGAGACAGGAGACAAGTCCAGTAAAGACTATGAAAAGATAAACTACATCATCACATCAGCTTATCCAGAATGTTCAACGGCTTTCCTTGCAGAAATGAGTTCAGATAATGTTGACGACGTTCAGTATTATGCTGCAACTAAGGCAAGCTACAGCAGTGCACAGAAAGAGATGTTCCTCTTCAAGCAGGTAATCGATGAAGACTGGGATACTCCATATTGGTTGTGGAACTACTATTACAAGGCTATAGCAACAGCTAATACCGCACTTGAGGCGATAGATGAAATTGGTGCTGAAAACCTCAAAGCTCAGAGAGCAGAGGCATTGCTTTGCCGTGCGTATAGCATGATGAAACTTGCTGAAGTGTTCTGTATGGCATACGACCCAACAAAGGCTGACACACTCTTAGGACTCTATTATCCAAAGTCAGTCATTGAAGACATTACTCTTGTACCAGAACGTGGAACACTTGCAGAACTCTATGCTAACATAGACGCAGACATCGAGGAAGCAGTTGGCGGTGACGTTCCTATGCTTAACGAAAACCACATGTCAGTGCCTAAGTATCACTTCAACCTCAAGGCTGCATACGCATTTGCTGCACGCTTCAACCTTTACTATCAGAAGTGGCAGAAGGCTGCTGACTATGCAACAAAGGCATTGGGCGCAAGTCCAGAGACATCACTTCGCGACCTTTCAGGTTATAAGCTTGAAGCAGCTGGTGCTGAGGATATCTTTAACATGTATATCCGTTCTTCAAACAACTGCAACTTCATGATCATGAATGCATACTCATTGGCAGGTCGTTCAGGGGGTAGCTATAATCGCTTCAACCACAACTCGTGGATTGTGAATAATGAGACCTACAGCGCAAAGTGTATCTTTGGCGCAGGTTCAACAGGTCTATTCTACTGGTGCGATATGCTTTATATCTATAGTGGTAATGAAGCTGCATATTCATTCTTCCCTAAGTTTATAGAAAAGTTTGAATATACTGACAAGATTGCTGGTACAGGTACTCCACACGTTGTTGACTGTGTCTTCACAGGCGACGAGACAATCCTTGTTCGTGCAGAAGCTTATGCACATCTGAAGCAATATCAGAAAGCATACGATGACTTGAATAAGTGGGCAGTACCTCATACAAAGCCAAGGGCTGGTATTCTCGACTCTCGTCCAATCTTGAGTGCAGAATCAATAGCAGAGTCTTTGGAGGACGTAGAATATGCAAATCCAATACCAGAGAATACTCGACAAAGAACACTTAGAAAGAAACTCCATCCTCAGGGATTCACAGTTGAAGCTGGCGAGCAGGAAAATCTCATCCACATGATACTGCATTTCCGTCGTCTTGAGACACTGTTCCAGGGATTGAGATTCTACGACCTTAAGCGTTATGGTATTGAATATACTCACTTCGTTGACAAGGCTGATCACATCGACCCTGTTACATTCAAGGCTGGCGACCTCCGTGGTGCTGTTCAGTTGCCACAGGCCGTTATAAATTCAGGAATACAACCAAACCCAAGAGAAGATGAAAAATAAAAAGGAGGTAGCATTATGAAATACTTGAAGATTTTTTTAGCCATATCATTTATGGCAATAGCATTGACAGGTTGTAGAAATGATGATTTAGACCCAAATAGCATATTCGACACAACCTCACCTGAACGTAACGAATTTGATGAATGGCTGCTTGAGAACTATACAAAGCCATACAATATCAACGTCATCTATCGTTATATTGATAGAGAGACTTCAGCAGGTTACAACGTCATACCAGCAGAAGAATCAAAGGCTCGTACTTTCGCTATTCTGACTCGTTATATGTGGCTTGAGGCTTATAAGCAGGCTCTTGGTGAAGATTTTTTGAAGACAAACTCTCCGCGAGTACTCCAGTTCATTGGCTCACCTCAGCCTAACGGTACAGATGGAACTTGGACTGTAGGTTATGCACAAGGTGGTTTGAAGATGACACTTTGCGGTGTAAATAATATTGACCCAGACAACATCAAGATTGATACTGAAAGCATTTTCCAGGGTGGTTTTGATCCAACTGGAGCAACAGCAAACGACTTGAACAAGTTCTTCCACACAATGCACCACGAGTTCTGTCACATTCTTACGCAAAAGAAGAACTATCCAACAGACTTCAATACGGTTTCTGCAGGAACATACATTCCTTCAGACTGGCATAATAAGTCTGACGCTGACATGGTTCCAGAAGGCTTTGTCACAGCATACGCCTCAATGGAAACCAACGAAGACTTTGCTGAGAGCTATTCATACTACGTGACTCACTCCCAGACTTCTTGGGAGGCATTGCTTACAAGAGCAAAGGATGGCGCAACTAAAATCACGCAAAAGATGGATATTGTAAAGCAGTATTTCCATGACTCATGGGATTTGGACTTAGATACACTGCGTAGCATTGTTCTTTCTCGTGCCGACGACATTAGACAGGGCAAGGTAGATATTAAGAATTTGGATACTAATAAGGAAGGAGCAAGATAATGAAAAAGATTATATTTTATACTTTAGCATTGCTTACCGCCATTGCCTACACATCTTGTGTAAGCGAAGTTGATGATGCGTTTGACAAATCTTCTGCTCAGCGTATTCAGGATGCGATGGAAAACGATAAAGACGTCTTGACATCAGCAGCCAATGGCTGGATAATGGAATATTACGGCTCACCTACAGAAACTTCATTCGGTGGATACAATCTGATAATGAAGTTCAGCAAAGACTCTGTAGAGGTGGCAAGCGAAAAGGCGATGGATCCATATCGTACTGTTAAGTCTCACTATAAAATTGAGCAGAGCGCAGGCGACATCCTCTCTTTCGATGAATACAACGAACTCATCCATTACTTCTCTACTCCTGTAGCTTTAGAAGATGGTTGGACAGATGGTTACGGCTTTGAAGGCGACCATGAGTTCCGCGTTAAGTCTGCATCGAAGGATTCTATCGTACTTCAGGGTAAGAAGCACGGAGCACGTGTAGTGATGACTCCTATACCAGATGAATATGCAACTAATTGGGAAGGCTACCTCAAAAAGGTAAAGGAAGTTGAAGAGGAAATGATATTCAGCAGCTATAAGCTTTTCATCGATAAGGATACTGTTGACGTTTCGCCAAAGAACCGCTCGTTCATCTTCTCTTATAAGGAACTGAACGAAGAAACAGATTCTCTCGACGATAAGACAAATCAGATTTGCTACATTGTGACACCAAATGGAGTGAAACTCTATAATGATTTCGCTTATGGTGACTATACTATTTCTGGCTTTGAGTACAAGGATAATGCCGACACATACGAGGCATATAAGTTGCCAAATGTAGTCCTCGCACCTGAATTCCCTTCTTTGACTCAGCAGTTGACAAACAAGAACAATGTTTGGTGGATTACACGCGAAAACCTCAGCGACCCTCTCAAGGCTGAATGGGACATTGCCGATGCCGGACTTGCAAAGCTCAACGAGACATTCCGCTATGTAAACCTTCAGACAAAGAGCAATCACTTTGGTTTGTATATCCGTAATTACAACACCAAGAAAAAGGCTATCGTCAGCGCAAATGACGCTGGTATGGTTTGGTTCACTGCTACTGAAATTGCAGCAGACAAGGTTAAGCTCACGTTCAAGGATGAGTGCAAGAAGAACACCGACTGCGATGATGGTGGCGCTTACTATCTGAACCCTAAGAAGGTGAAGGATTTCAACCACGCTGTCTATACATTAGCAACAAAGGAAGGCAAAATCTTCACAATGACAACCGACCGTCTGAAGAAGCCTTCATATATAATACTGACAGAAGACGCAGATCCTTCAAATGTTATCAAGCTCAAGGTAGCTTACGAAGACTTTAAGAAGTTGTCGGAATAAAGGCTTGAACTTATTTAGAGTCTTATATCAACTATAGCATCTATAGCCTACATCAGGCCTTTGCTGCTTGATATACGATAACAAAAATGATATTTTGGTTGAAAAATGTAAGCAAAAATTTGGAAGTTCCGATATTTTTGCTTACATTTGCAACCAAGACAATAAAAGGGATAACAAAATAATCATTATTTATAATCATTAAAACCTTTAAATTATGAAGTATTTTTACATTAAACTGATGCTGGTCGTTTGCGCATTCGCACTTTCAGTTAATGCAAACGCAGCAGAGAAGAAGATTTTCCTCAATCCTTCTCAACTTTCACAGCTTAAAGTAGGTAACAAAATCGGTAGTGACTACATTATTACTGGTATCTATCAGAAGCAGGTAAGAAAAGGTATGAAGACAGCCATTAACGACTGGATTCCAAAGGAAGGCTGGGAGCCTTATAAGACAGGAGCTGGTACTTATACTCGTACAGATGAGGATAACGGTCTCGTTGATCCAAGTGAAATTCACTGTAACATCTATTCACAGCCTATGGCTGAAAATCCTGATACATCATATTTCAAAATTGAGAACTTCTATACTCTTATACATAGAAATATAGATAATGAAGAGCAGATTGATACTACTCGCATCGATTTCTATTTCAAGTGTGATATGAAGGATCCTGCATCAAAGGCAGCTCAGTGTGTTGTTCCTGTTCAGGATATGAACCTCTTCATCTCTGTTATCAACAGAACTACAGGTGATACTTACGACCTTGAATGCTACCTTGGCGACGTGCCAGAGGCTTTGGGTTATCCAAAGGACTACTACAAGTACTATCCTTGCGAGGCTGACTTAGACTATGGCTTGTTCACTTTCAATATTTACTATTTCTGCGAAATGGGTGGTTTTGGTCTTTCAGAAGAGACATTCGTTATGGACGGATCTTTGCCAGCCTGGTCAGAATGGGAAGAAGTCGGTACTGCTA
>JAUNQM010000265.1 GCA_030536165.1 Prevotellaceae bacterium
CGATTCATGGCACCGTGAGCCCCGGGCTTATTGAGCTACGGGGCTTTTTTGTGTGGGTATGGTAAAATAGTTTCTATCAAGCATTTCTATTTAATAAGCAAAATTAACATTTGAAAGGTAGTGCAATGGAAAAAATGTATTAACTTTGCATTGTTTTTCAAGTAATCGTATTTATGAGCTATAATTATATATGTGATCTTCGAGGTAGAATCCTTTTGGGGGCTTTGATGGTTGTGCTTTGTGTGTCGTTATGTGATGCTGCAAATCTGCAAGCTCAGGCTCCTGGACGTGTTGCTGTTGGGGAGCAGTTTAGGTTGACTTATACGATAGGAACTCACGACGTGAGCGACATTCGTCTGGGTGATATTCCTGATGGGTTGGAGGTGTTGATTGGTCCGAGAACTTCGACGTCTTCAAGTTTTCAGATGGTTAACGGTAAGACGAGCAGTAACGAATCTACTACTTTCACTTATATTTTGATGGCTAATAAGGCTGGTAGGTTTGTTATTCCTGCAGCTAAGGCAGTGAGTGGTGGTCGTGGGATTTCTTCGAATTCGGTGACGATTACGGTTTCGGGTGGTAGTTCGGCTGGGGCTGGTGGTTCTGGTTCTAGCTCTTCTACGGGTTCCAGTGGTTCTAGAAGTTTATCTGACGGAAGGACTAGGGTTACAGGGAACGATTTGTTTATTACTGTTAGTGCCTCGAAGAATCGTGTCTGTGAGCAGGAGCCTGTGTTGCTGACTTATAAGGTTTATACTCAGGTGGATTTGTCGGCTCTTGAGGGTAAGATGCCTGACTTGAAGGGTTTCCATACGCAGGAGGTGACTTTGCCGCAGCAAAAGAGTTTCTCGGTTGAAACTTACAAGGGTAAGACTTACCACACGGTTGTATGGAGTCAATATTTGATGTATCCTCAGGTGACAGGCGATCTTGTCATCCCGAGTATTACGTTTCACGGCACGGTGGTGATGCAGGATACGAACCTTGACTCGTTTGAGGCGTTTCTTAATGGAGGTGGTTACACTGAAGTAAACAAGAATATCAATGCTCCTTCAGTTAATATTCACGTGGATCCACTGCCTGAAAAGCCGAAGAACTTTTCGGGTGGTGTTGGTCGTTTTGATATAGCTCTTGCGGTTGACAATGATAATGACCGTGTGGTGGCTAAGAGTGGTGAGCCGATTAAACTTCGTGTTTCGGTGTCAGGCAATGGTAACCTGAAGTTGATAAAGCAGCCGAAACTGAATCTCCCGAAAGACTTTGATGTGTATGACCCGAAGGTGGAGGACAATACTCGGCTTACCTCGAACGGTCTTGAAGGAAGCATGACATACGAGTATTTATGTGTGCCTCGTCATAAAGGTAAATATACTCTCCCAGCGATTGAGTTTACGTATTTTGACACTGGAACTCGCAAGTATGAGACGAAGCGCACGCAGACTTATGACATCGATGTGCTGCAAGGTGAAGCTGGCAGTGAATACTCTGAGCAAGAGGCACTGAAATTGCTGAACAGTGACATCAGGCACATCAAGACAGGCGATTCAACAATGACTAAACGAGGCGATTATTTCTTCCTCGGCACATGGTTCTGGGTATTACTTTTGCTTTCATTTATTGCATTTGTAGCATTGGTTATCATCTTCCGCCAGCGTGCTATTGATAATGCAAATGTTGCGAAGATGCGTGGTAAGAAGGCGAACAAGGTGGCAACTAAGAGGCTTAGATTTGCAGGTAAGCTGCTTAAGGAAGGCAAGAACAACGAGTTCTACGATGAAGTGCTGAAAGCTCTATGGGGCTATGTGGGCGATAAGCTCAATATGCCTGTGGAGCAACTCTCGAAAGATAATATAAAGGAGAATTTGCTGAATTGCGGATTTGCAGAGTCGGATGCTTTAGCTTTTGTAAATGTGATAGAGGAATGTGAGTTTGCACGTTACGCACCTGCCGCTCAAGCTGAAGGAACCGTGACTGAGATGCAAAAGGTTTATGAGTCAGCTGCGGAGATGATAGAAAAGATGGAAGACGGTTTTAAGTCAAGAAAGAAAAATAGAACGAAAATAGGTGCTATCGCTTTTGCAATAGCAATGGTTTCTGTCGTTCCTGCAAATGCTGTGACAAAGGCGGAGGGTGACTCTGCATACGTCCACGAAGAATATTCGGAGGCGATAAACATTTACGAGAGCCTTTTGAAAAAAGGTGAGAGTGCTGATGTCTATTTTAATCTGGGCAATGCATACTACCGCGACAAGAACTTCACGCGTGCGATAATAAACTATGAACGAGCGTTGCTTCTTGATCCTGGCGATGCTGACATCAGGTTCAATCTTGATATGGCGCGGACGCGGACGATTGACAAGATTGTTCCGCAGGGTGAGATGTTTTTTATCACATGGTTTCGTGCTGTGGTCAATGTGATGAGTGTAGATGCATGGGCGGCAATCGCAATTATTGCCTTTGTGCTATTCCTTGCAGCAGTATTATTCTATTTACTCTCAAATCAGACACGCCTCCGCAAGATAGGATTTTATACATCGCTTGTTATGTTGCTGACATTTGCCCTGTCGATGGTGGCTGCTTTCCAGCAGAAGCATCAGATGGAAGTTCGCGAGTCGGTAATCGTGACTTCGCCTTCGGTTTCAGTGAAGAGTACGCCTGCTGAGAATGGTACTGACCTGTTTGTGATACACGAAGGAACTAAAGCTCGTATCATCGACGACACGATGAAAGACTGGAAAGAGGTGAAGCTTGACGATGGTAAACGTGGATGGCTTCAGTTGTCGCAGGTGGAGAGAATATAGGTCATGTACAATTTACCATGTACAATGTACAATTTAGGTTCAAAGTTCAAGGTTAAACCCACAACCAACAATAGTAAATGATAGAAATAGATAGACACATATTTGGCTTTTTGAATGGCAGCGACTCGCTGGTGCTCGATACTATTATGCTCGACATTACGACATGGTGGGTATGGATTCCTATGTATCTTGCCCTGATAATGCTCGTGCTGAAGAACAACGAGACGTTTCAGCGTATGATTTTCACCATTGGTATTGCTTTCTTGTGCTTTGCCTTGACGGAAATCATAACCGACGTTATTGCAAAGCCGATGTTTGAACGCTTACGTCCGTGCAATGACCCGACAATATCGGCGCAACTCGTCAAGGGATATGCACCTAAAGGCTTCAGTTTCTTCTCGGCACATGCGGCAAATATTTGCGGCATTGTCACTTATCTCTGTCTGCTGTTTCGCAGTCGTTCGCTGAATATCTTGCTTATCGTGTGGGCATTCATTAGTTGCTACAGTCGGGTTTATCTTGGGGCGCATTTCCCTGGCGACGTGATAGTAGGCGCAGCTGTGGGCGTGCTTGTGGGCTTTCTCTGCTACAGGCTTTTGCGAATCTTCGAGACGCAGGTGTCAACATCAAGTCATTTCGTTTCGCGCCGACTGACCTCGACAGGCTTTGCCGTGATAGATATTGATGAAGTGATATGCATCATATTCCTAACCTTCATAGGCATAGTGTTGCATACGGTAATTGCTTGCAGCTTTTAGAGAATATAGTCATGTACAATTTACCATGTAC